>JAZRQI010000157.1:0-11934 GCA_045649705.1 Acutalibacteraceae bacterium | reverse complement strand
AATGTAGGAGTCAGCACAACATTGCCGTTAACCCAATGATATAATCCGCCTCTTGAGAAAGTTCCTTCAATCGCATAAACTGTAGCACCTGCAACCATATCTGCTATCATATCAATTCCGTAAAGTGCAGGAGGATATTTTGAAGTGTATGCAAAATCGGGCTCATTGGGTTTTAAACCAAGGTCATCGTATTCTGCAAATCCCTCTTCATACCAAAGGAAGTTTTCAAGGTTTACACCCCAGTTACCGCAGACATCGTCAAGCCAACATCCCATAATGTTCGACTGTGAAGCAAAGTGTCTGCCGTGACCGTTGTGCTTGTCCATAATGATCACGTTTTCAGTATTTGCTTTGAGCAAATCATAAAGTTCTCTGTCCTTGAGAATATGGTTAACATAGTTGTTCTTTTTCCAATAAATATATTCCATATCCTGCCAGATAAACAATCCGCCGTTTTCTGCACAGGCCTTGATACAGGACTTCATTCTTGCAAGGATGTTTTTGTTAACACCCATATCGTTAGTTACTACATCTGTTGCAAGATGTTCGTTTGTAACACCGTTTGTTGAAAGCTCAACCTGAACAAATCCCATCATTGACTCGTGAGCCTTAAAAACACCTGAAAGCTGTTCCTGAGTAAAGGGTTCACGTTCCTTGTTTGTACAGAAGCATTCAGACTGCAGAACAACTGGAACATTGTATTCATCTGTATAATTCAGGAATTCATCCCAGAAAGCAAGTTGTTGTTCAGGATTGAGATATGTAGGTCCCTCGTCAATATAAATTACGGCAAAAGCCTTTATGTCCTCCGGAAGTGCCCAGTAAGTCAGCACTGCCTCATAGGCTATGTCATAAGGTGTAGGGTTGGGCAGATATCTGGGACAGTTTCTTATCATAAACAGAGGGTTTTCCTCATCAACATACATTCTCAGTCCGTCAACCTTTTTTCTTGTTCTTATCTCTGAACTTACCGACGGATTTTCTGCAAGAAGTTTGTAGTCAGAAAGTGAAACTCCCGTTTGTTCATTACCATCAACCGCAGCGATCTCAAGCGGTATCATCACAAGCATAATAAGAGCTAACACAAAACTTAAAACTTTTTTCATATTTCATACCTCCGATCAAAAGGATTCTAACACAAACATATTTTTATTTCAAGCCATTAAAAAATACATTTGTTACTGTATATAGTTTTTTCGAAAAATCTACACATAATAAAAAAGAAAGGAGTGTCTGATATGCCTGAAAACAAAAAATCGAATGAAAAAAAGCAAAAAAAAGATGAAAAGAAATATGTTAACCCCGACCTTACAAAAGGAAAAATAGAATTTCCCGACACACGTGAAAGACGTGACGGTCCCGGGGGAAACTAAAAAGAAGCCACAGTTTTAAATTAAACTGTGGCTTCTTAGTTTATTTATCCTGAGGATATTTAACACCTGTCATTTTTCTGATTTCATCCATCTGTTCTGTGATGAAAAGTGTCTGTTCAGGAGTTACAACGGGACTTTTTGTCAGCCCTTTTGAAACACACTCACACACGTGAGAAATCTGTTCTTCAAAGCCGTTACCTCTATAAGGAACGGGAATGGTTTCTGTTTCACCATTATTGAAACGTAAAACTATTTCCTGAGGAGCATAAAATCTCTGCAAATAAGCATAACCCTTACTTCCGTAAACAAAGCCCTCATTTGGTTTTCTCAGCAATGTTGCACTTGAAATATCTGCTATTGCACTGTTTTTGTATTTCATAAGCACTGCCATGTGACTGTCCGTTCCGTTATAGAAAGAACACTGCGCATTTATTTCTTTTATGTCTTTTCCTAAATACCAACTTGCAAAATTGAGTCCGTAAACACCTACATCAAGAAGTGAGCCTCCGCCATTTTCAGGTTTAAAAACGTGGTGGTCCATTTCATCTTCGTCCATTGTGTAGCAGAATTTACCCTCAACTGCAAGAATTTCACCAAGCACACCGTCTTTTACAAGCTCCAGCATTTTAAGCGTACCGGGAACAAGTCTTGCCCACATAGCCTACATAAGAAAAACATTGTTTTCCTCGGCACATCTGAACATTTCCTCTGCTTCTCTTTTGTTGACAGCCATTGGCTTTTCGCAGAGAACGTGTTTCCCGTTATTCATCATAAGACAGGAACAGGTAATGTGTCCCGAATGCGGAACGGCAATATATGCCGCATCAATAACATCAGACTCAGCCATTTTTTCATAACTGTCAAATCGTACGGGAATACCGAATTCGTCACCGAATTTTTCGGCATTCTCTTTTGTTCTTGAAGCAACGGCAACAAGTTCTGCTTCTTCCACATTTTTTATTGCATTGGCAAATCTGTGAGCAATTGTACCTGTGCCCACAATACCGAACCTCAGTTTTTTCATCAGATCACCTCTGCCTTTTATTATACATTTTATATTGTAAAATGCAAGGTTTATTACAATTAACAATACAGATTCTTTCGTTATCTTAAACAAAATCTCTCTTTTACATTGACGGATTTTGAAAATTGTGCTAATATGTTTCCATAAAAGTGTTCCAAAGGAGGAATATATTATGAAATTCAAAAAAGCTCTTGCAATTGTTATGAGTGTTCTTATGCTCTTTACAATCGCACCTGTGGCTATGGCAGCAGACGCTGACACAGACTACACAATTGAAAATCCTTACGCAAATGTAAACTTTGAAACAGACAAGGCTTACAAAGCAGACTTACATTCACACACAACCTTCAGTGACGGCTCAAACCCTCTCCCTGATATGGTTGCAAGACACTATGAACTCGGTTTTGACATTCACGCTATTACAGACCACAGTGCTTGTTTCTACAGCTTCACAGAACCTAAACACGTTGACGTTATGAAGCTTTTCAGCCTTGTTAAAAACGGCTTTGTTATCAGCGATGCGCTTTCAGAATCAGGCACTACTGCAGCAGGTAACTCATACACTGTTACAGAAAATGGAGCAGGTGACCAGTTCTATGCTGAAAACGGAGGCAAACCTATGATGGGCGTTCCTTTCGGCAACGAACAGAACGGCACATCCTTCAACAATGCTCACCTCTGCACTTGGTTTGCTGATTTCGGTCACGGCAGACTCGGCGGTACAAGTTACTATGAAGATGTTGTCGAAGCCATTGACGGCCTCGGCGGTCTTAGTGTTATCAACCATCCCGGTGAATACACTAATGCAAGAGATGAAATCTACACAGCAGATGCTTACAATAAAGATGACATTATGTACAACTACAAGATAAGAAAGTTTGAACACCTTCTTATCAACTACGATTCATGTATCGGTATTGATATCAACAGTAAAGGCGACTCAAGAACACGTTTCGACAGAAAGCTCTGGGATATTATGCTCCAGGACCTTCTCCCCATCAGCAGAAACGTTTTTGCAATTGCAACTTCTGACGCTCACAACCTTAACATCGTTGATTCAGGCTACACAATGCACTATATGCCTGAACTTACATCATCTGCACTCAAGAAGAATATGGAAGATGGCGGTTTCTTCGCAGCAAGTAAATATGTAGGAAACTACGATGAACTTGCAACTCTCCGCGATGAACTCAAAGCTATCGACACAGAAGAGGCTCAGGCTTTCTATGCAACTCTTGACGCACTCGTAACAAGCAGTGCAGAAGAAATGGCAAACGGTGGCGACGGTCACAAATATGAAGCTCCCGAAGGCACAGCACGTCCCCTCTTCACAAACGTAGTTGTTGATGAAAAAGAAGACACTATCACTCTTGAAGCTGACAACGCTATCGTTATCCATTGGATTGCAGACGGCAAAGTTATCCACGTAGGCAACACTATTGACCTTGATGATTATTCCGACGAAATCAGAAACTATGTCCGTGCTGAAGCATACGGCACAGGCGGCGTTATGTACACACAGCCTTTCGCACTTGATTACAACGGTGTTCCCAAGGGCGAGGTCGGAGACTTCGGCGATTACTTCGATTGGGGTATTATCGCATCAGCAATCTGCGACAACCTTGTAAGAGGTCTTGCATTTATTCTCCCCATCGACCTTATCGTAAGCATTTTCGGTTAATAAATTGATAATAATTTTCATTTAAAATGAACAAAAACACCTGTGGATTTTCTACAGGTGTTTTTCATTGGATAATATTGCTTTTTTTATAAAAAGATAATATAATTTTGTTGATACTATAAACAGAAAGTATTAAAATTATTCAAAGGAGAAAAAATTATGAATCCATTCTTTCTGAAGATTCTCACCGCTCTTTCAGCATTCCTTATGCTGTTCTTAAGCCCCGGCGGTGCAATCGGACAGCCCGCAGTTGCTAAAAAATGCCCCGCATTCTACGGTCAGGCAGCAGTTGCAAATCCTCTTGAGGATGAAGGAAATCTTCCTATTCCTCAGCATCCCTTCCTTGCCAAAGAAGGCACAAACGGTATGCACGGTAACTCTTACAACACAGACACATACGACTATATGGGACCTCTCGGTATCAACCCCGTTGTTAAATCACGTTCAATGAACGTTTTCGGCGGTCTCGTTGCTACACTTATGTTCGACTCTCAGGGCAGAATTATGTGCATCAGCGGTAACGTAGTTGGCTTCCGCCTTCTTCTTATCGATGCTGACACACTTGAAATTCTCGCTGAAACAAGACTTCCCCAGCGTCCCTCAACTGTTGAAGCTATCAAAACTTTGAACTTCAGTGCAATTTCATCTGATACATCAGGCGGTGCTTACTGTCACCTTCTTCCCGGCGACAGACCCATCATCGGTAACTCAGACAACATCATCCAGATTTACTACATTGATGAATCATCAGGCAAGCCTGAATGGAAAATCGAAAAAGAATATGACGTTGACGATTATCTTCCCGAAGGTTCAAACCTTACAGACGCAATGCCTGACTATGAAGGCAACATCTGGTTTATGACTCGTCCCGGCGAAGTTGGTTACATCGACGCTAAAACTGAAAAAGTTAACGTCGTAAACCTTACAAAACTCACAGGAGCAACCGATGAAGTAGAAGAAATCCAGAACACATTCGCAGTTTGCGATGACGGTATCTACATCGTATCTGACAGAGCTATGTACCGTTTCGAAATCGGTGCTGACGGTCTTCCCTGCTACACATGGAGAACACCTTACGACAGAGGCACAACACTTAAACCCGGTGCTATCAACCAGGGTTCAGGTACAACTCCCACACTCCTTGACGTTCCCGTATATGACAAAGAGGGTGAAGGTGCAACTCAGATTGGTGTAAGAAAACTCTGCGCAATCACAGACAACGCTGACGGCAAAGTAAACATCGTAGTTTACGACCGTACAACAGGTGAAGTAATTGACCAGTATCCTCTCTTCACAGAAGGCAAGTCAGTAAGTGAAAACTCAATCGTAGCTTACGGTCGTTCATTCATCATCGAAAACAACTATTCAGAATCAGGCGCAGGCTTCCTTGTAACTAACCCCACAAGTGAACCCGGTGTTACAAGACTTGATATGAACTATGACTGCACAAAGCTTGAACTTGCATGGCACAGTGAAGAAGCATCTGCAACAGTTGTTCCCAAGATGTCAACAGAAAACGGTATCCTCTATCTCTACACAAGAGTTCAGAATGACGATATCCCCAAGAGAGCAGTTGCATGGTACTTCACAGCAGTTGATTTCAGAACAGGTGAAACACTCTACAAAGTATTCACAGGTTGCGGTAAAAACTGGAACAACTCTTACGGTCCCATCACAATCGGTCCTAACGGCCACGCTTATGTAGGCGTATTCAATGGTCTTATCTCAATTGAAGATACACCTGCAAAATAATTAAACTTTTTAACAGAGTGTGATGAAAGTCACACTCTGTTTTCTTTTTGTTGACGGAAAATTTATAATAGTGTATAATAAACAACATAAAATACAAAGTGGGTGTTTTTATGAGAACAGTGAGAGATTTTTACGATTACCTTGATGCGATTGCTCCTTTTTCTTCACAGGAAGCGTGGGACAACAGCGGTCTTTTAGTGGGCGGTTTTGACAGATATGTTGACAGAGTTGCCGTTGTTCTTGACCTGAACGAAGAAACACTGGGTCAGGCAATTTCTCTCGAAGTTGACCTGATTATCACCCATCACCCCGTAATTTTCAAGGCTCAGAAAAATTTCCTTGACTCATCCCCTGCTTACAGACTTGCTGAAAACGGAATCAGCGTTATTGCAACTCATACACCTTTCGATTCAGCAGAGGGCGGTGTCAACGACATTCTCTGTGACTTGCTTGACCTGACGAAGGTTGAAATTCTTTCAACTCAAGGTTGTGAAAATCTTCTCCGTGTAGGTTTTACAGACACTACAAATGCTGAGGATTTTGCAAAATTTGTTTCACGTCAACTCAATGCAGACGTACGTTTCTGTGACGGCGGTAAAGAAATCGAAACTGTTGCCGTATGCTCAGGTGCAGGTGCTGAATTTGCTCCTGAAATTGCAGAAATGGGCATTGACGCTTTCGTTACGGGCGATGCAAAATATCACGAATTTCTCGACGCAAAGGAAGCAGGTCTTACTCTCGTTGCAGCAGGTCACTTTGAAACAGAAAACCCTGCAATGGCAATTCTTGCAAGTAAGTTAAGAGGCACATTTTCAGAAACAGATATCATTGTTCTTTCACAGACTAACCCCGTTCAATATTTAAAGGAAGATTAAACAAATGGCACTTGACGGCATTTTTCTCAGACAAGTAAAAAGTGAAATTGAAAAAGAAGCAGTTTCAATGCGAGTTGAAAAAGTGCACCAACCTTCAAAAGAAGAGTTGGTGCTTATCCTGCGTGGCAGAAACGGTCAGAAAAAGCTTCTCCTTTCTGCGAGAGCTAACAGTCCCCGCATACATTTTACATCTCACGCTCCCGAAAACCCCAAGACTCCGCCAATGCTTTGTATGTTGCTCAGAAAACATCTTACAAGTGCAATGATTACAGGATTCAGACAGGTTGACAGCGACAGAATTCTTTTTATTGATTTTGATTCAACAAACGAAATCGGTGACAGAGTTTCACTGTCCCTTGTAATTGAAATTATGGCACAGCATTCAAATATAATTCTGATAAATTCAGAAAACGTTATCATTGATGCCCTTAAAAGAGTTGACCTGTCAACATCATCTGTCAGACAGATTCTTCCGGGACTTACCTATGCTCTGCCTCCTAAACAGTTCAAACTTGATTTGTTTACAGAAAATCCTGACAAAATCTGCGAAAAAATTTTGTCTTGTAAAAATAAAAATTTATCTGGTGCAGTACTCTCTTCAATTGAAGGTATTTCACCCATTATCAGCCGTGAAATTGCTTTCAGAGTTTCAGATACTGACGAATTCTGTTCAGAACTTGACGACAATAAGAAACAAAAGTTAGTTTCGGTAATTGAAGAAATCCAGGAAATAATAAAATCAGAAAAAACTTCACCTTTCATAGTCGAAGACGAAAACTCGCGTCCTGCAGATTTTGCATTTATGAAAATAGAACAATATTCAGGTGTGAGAAAATGTGTGGAAGAGGAAAGTTTTTCTTCACTCCTTGACAGGTTCTATTATGAACGTGACCGACTTGAAAGGACAAAACAACGTTCTGATGACCTTTATAAAAGACTCACCTCTCTTATCCAAAGAATTTCCAAAAAAATCAATCTGCAGATTGCGGACCTTGCTCAGTGTGCAGACAGAGAAACTCTCCGTATAAATGCAGAACTTATTTCCGCAAATTTATACAGACTACCAAAAGGTGTTCCTTACTACGAAATCGAAAATTATTACGATGAAAATAAAATTGTAAGAATCAAGGCAGACCCTGCTCTTTCACCAAACGCCAATTCCCAGAAATATTTCAAGGAATACAGAAAAGCAAAAACTGCAGAAAAAATGTTGACTGAGCTTATTGAGAAAAACAAAGAAGAACTCAATTACGTTGAATCTGTCCTTGATGCTCTCAGCCGTGCAGACGGAGAAGACGAAATAAGCGAAATCCGTCAGGAACTTTATGAAAACGGCTATGTAAAATCAAAACAAAAAAATGCGAAAAATAAAGCTCAGAAATCTCTGCCGCCTAAAAAATACGTTTCCGATGACGGATTCACAATACTGGTAGGCAGAAACAACATTCAGAACGATAAACTTTCTCTCAAAACTGCAAGAAACAACGATATGTGGCTTCACACTCAGAAAATTCACGGTTCGCATGTTGTTATCCTTTCTGAGGGTAAAGAAATTTCCGACCTTGCAATTGAACAGGCTGCCATCCTTGCAGCATATAACAGTAAAGCCAGATTGTCCTCACAGGTTCCCGTTGACTATACACTTGCTAAAAATCTGAAAAAACCTAATGGTTCTAAACCGGGATTTGTCATATATCACGTTTACAACACCCTGTTTGTAAAACCTGATGAAAAACTTGCTGAAAAATTATCAGTATAACTTTTGTATATTTTTTCGTCTTACGGTCAAAATATCTTTGACAGGAGGAGATGAAAATTATGCTTGATAAAATATCCTTGGTCCTCGTCATCATCGGTGCCCTTAACTGGGGTGGTATCGGATTGTTCCAGTTCGACTTAGTAGCGTGGATTTTCGGCGGTCAGGATTCAATTCTCAGCCGTATCATTTACACACTCGTTGCTCTTGCCGGAGTATGGTGCATTTCACTCTTGTTCAGAAGAACCGATGAATTGGTCGAGTCAACAAGCATGAACGACGACGTTCATTAAAAAATGCCGATATACCATATCGTATATCGGCATAATTTCGGAGAAAAACATGAAATATTACATAAAAAGAATGAGTGAATTCTCAGAAGAAAAAAAGGAAGAATTTTTAAAATTTCTTGACAAAGAAAAAAGAACCGAATACCTTTCTTCTTCAAACGAAAACAGAAAAAATTCAATTTTACTTTCTCAGGGTTTTGCAAAAGAAAAAATTGGAGAACTTTACAATCTTGATAAAAAAGATATTGTTTTTTCCGTCACCAATCAGGGAAAACCTTTCTGCAAAAGTCATCCCGAAATTTATTTTTCTTTGAGCCATTCGGGAGATTTCCTTACCCTTGCTGTAAGCGACAAAGAAGTTGGAATCGACATCGAAAAACCAAGAGAAGCAAAAGAAAATCTTGTTCGCAGAGTATGCGCAGAAAATGAAATTAAAAAAATTTATTCAAGTGAAAAGCCGAATATAGTTTTCACTGAAATCTGGACTAAAAAAGAAGCATATTTAAAAGCCCTCGGCACAGGTATTGACCGAGAGCTTTCATCAATTGATACAACAAGTGAAGATTTAAGTTTCACTACTGAAACTACCGAAAACTTTATTGTTTCTGTTTTTTCTCTTTGAAGAAAAGAAGTCCTGTGAAAATAATCAGTGGGAAAACAGAAGCCACAATCATTCCTGTTCTTAAGCCCGCTTGTTCACTGTCAAGATAAAAGCGTGATGCAAAAGATACTATCTGACTGTTTGACTGTGCAAGGTCTGAAACTTTTCCCGTAAGCCAGGGACCAAGTGAGCAACCCAAATCACCACAGAGTGCAAGGATACTGAACATTGCAGCACCTCCTCCGTGATACCTTGATGCAGCAAGGGTCAGTGTACCCGGCCACATAAGACTCACAGATACACCGCACAACGCACATCCTGCAAGAGAAATATACGGATTAAGGGAAATACCTGCCGTAAGATAACATATAAAGCTGAAAACTGAACTTATCATCAGCAATTTCTGCATATTTATTTTTTCTTCAAATTTTGCACCCAGAAGACGTCCGATGAACATAAACACTGCAAACAGACAAGGTCCTAACAAATCACCTGTCATTTTGCTGACACCAAGTCCCTTTTCGGCAAACATTGAGGACCACTGAACCATGGAAAGTTCAGATGCACCTCCGCCTACCATAACAATCATAGCAATTATAAAAATCCTGGATGAAAGAAGCTCTTTCAACGGGATTTTTTCTTCTTTTGTAAGAGTGGGTTTCATAGGTACAAGCAGAAATCTTATAAAGTTATATGCAGGTACAAGCGCCAGTAAAAACGCAAGTATATACCAGTACTGTTCGCCGAAAATTTTAATAAACACTGTTGTCGCAACAACTGTCAGACACTGCCCTAAGCAGTAGAAAGAATGAAGAAAGCTCATAGCACCACTGCCCAGTTCATCTGAAATAGAGTCAACGATGGGACTGAGCACTGTCTCCTGAAAACCTGCTCCTATGGCATAAGTAACAGAGCATATAATAAGTCCTGCAAAGGAGTTTTCCATAACTCTCGGTAAAACACCCAGCAGTGCCAGACCTACCGCTGAAAACGCGTGGGACACAAGAGCAGTCAGTCTGTAGCCCATTCTGTCAACATATTTGATGCTGAAAACGTCAACTGCCAGCTGTGTCATAAACAACACAGAAACCAGCATTGCAAGTTGAGAAATAGTGATTCCGAAATGTGTTCTGAAAATAACAAACAGAAGTGACGGAAAGTTATTTATAATTGACTGTACAGCAAAACCTATATAACAGGAAATTGCTGTACTCTTGTATGTAAGTCTGCTTTTCATTTTCAACCTCACAAAACATTTTCTATAATTATAACTTTAAATGGAAAAGAAATCAATAGCAGAAAAATTCAAAAAATATCCGTAAAACCATTGACATTTTTTGTCAGAAGGAGTATTATGGAGTTCAAAAATTTTTCTAATTGAATGTATATGGAGATGTTTTGAATGGACGAAAAACTCATTAAAGAACAAATCTGCGACGTATGTCACAGAATGTGGCAGCTTGGTTGGGTTGCTGCAAATGATGGTAACATCACAGTTAAACTTGACGACGGAAACTTCCTTGTAACTCCCTCAGGAACAAGCAAAAGTTTCATCACTCCCGAAATCCTTATTAAAGTTGACAAAGACGGAAACGTTCTTGAAGGACCTGAAGGCTACAAACCCTCTTCAGAAATCAAAATGCACTTCCGTTGCTATGAAAAAAGAGATGACGTTGGTGCAGTAGTACACGCTCATCCTCCTGTTTCTACTGCTTTCGCAGTTGCACACATTCATATGGATGACTACATAATGCCTGAATCAGTTCTTTCTCTCGGTTCTGTTCCCATCGCACCTTACGGAACTCCCTCAACAAATGAAGTTCCTGACGGAATTGAACCTTTCCTTCCCATCCACGATGCAATCCTTCTTGAAAATCACGGTGCACTCACAATGGGAACTGACCTTCTCACAGCATATTACAGAATGGAAACTCTCGAACTGTGGGCAAAAATCAGTATGAACGCTCGTCTTCTCGGCGGTGCAAAAGAAATTTCAATGGAAAACATTGATACTCTTATGGACCTTCGTGTAAACAGATACAAATTGACAGGCAAACATCCCGGATATAAAAAATACAACAAATAATTTCTAAAGACCGCACTAAAATGCGGTCTTTTATATTGCAATTTAACTCGATATATTGTAAAATAAAATGATACATTATGCGGAGGAGAAAGGTTATGCCCGACGGTCACGAAATCGAGATAACAGGCGTTGTGGAAAATGTAACTTTCCGTAACGAAGAAAACGGATTTACCGTGCTTGACCTTAACTGCGAGGGCGACCTTGTAACAGCAGTAGGCGTTCTTCCACACATTGATGCAGGAGAAAATCTCAGACTTATGGGACACTTTGATTTCCACTCCTCTTTCGGCAGGCAGTTCAAAATAAGACTCTGTGAAAGAACGATGCCCAAAAGCACAGCTGACCTGCTGAAATATCTTTCCTCAGGTGCTGTAAAAGAAATCGGCCCTGCGACTGCAACAAAAATCATCGATGCTTTCGGTGAAAACACTTTTGACGTGCTTGAAAATGACCCTGACAGACTTTCCACAATAAAAGGCATTTCCAAAGCCAAGGC
>JAZRQI010000156.1:0-13125 GCA_045649705.1 Acutalibacteraceae bacterium | reverse complement strand
TTTGTCTTAAATGCAGAAACAATCACTATCACACAGGCAACTGCAAGAGATGCAATTACACCGAACTTTAACATACCTGACAAATTTATCACCTCGGAAAAATATATGAGATGAAACCATAAAAAATGCAGACAAACTGTTTGTTTCTATTACCGTGGCAGACCTGAAATTCTGCATTCTGCAGTTTCCATTAAACACACATCTTCCCTTTACATTTTCCATATATTTACGCCTCTTAAAAAAGCCTTTTTGTACTTTGTAACAATCTTTTGTTTTTCGTTTGATTTTTGGATTTTGCTGTGCTAAAATATCGTGGTTGTTAATATGATTATTATTGAAAGAAGGCTTATATAATGACACAGACAGCAAGTATTCTCTTAAGTTTGTCAATTGCTCTGCTTTCAGGTCTTCTCCTTTCAAGACTTGCAAAGAAAGTGCAGTTGCCCGCCGTTACTGCTTACCTTGTTTCAGGTGTGCTTATCGGTCCATTTGTTTTAGGCTCTCTCGGTGTTCCCGGAATCGGTATCACCCACCACCAGATTGAGGGATTCGGTATAATTTCCGACCTGGCTCTGGGTTTCATCGCCTTTTCAATGGGTAATGAATTCAGACTTGCACAGCTTAAAAAAATCGGTAAACAGGCAACCGTAATCGGTATTTTCCAGGCACTTTTCACCACTGCAATAGTTGATGCAGCGCTTATTGGTCTTCACCTGATAATGCCTGATAAGCTCCCCTTACCTGCAGCAATCGTTCTCGGCGCAGTTGCTACTGCTACTGCTCCTGCGGCAACACTTATGGTTGTTAAACAGTATAAGGCAAAAGGTCCTGTTACTGATATCCTCCTCCCTGTTGTTGCACTTGACGACGCAGTAGGTCTTATGGTTTTTGCAGTTTCTTTCGGTGTTGCAAAATCCCTCAGTACAGGTGCAGTTGACTTACTCTCAGTTCTCGTTGAACCCTTACTTGAAGTAATTCTCTCACTTCTTCTCGGTTTTGTTATGGGTAACCTTTTCACTTTCTGCGAAAAGTTCTTCCACTCAAGGTCAAAACGTATGGCAGTTTCCGTTACTTTTGTTATGATGACTGTTGCTATTTCCTGCATCAGATTCAAAGTTGGCGGTGTACACATCGGCTTCTCATCACTTCTTGCATGTATGATGTTAGGTACTGTATTCTGCAACGAATGTGACTTCTCAGAAGAACTTATGGACAGAGCAGACAGATGGACCGCCCCCATACTTATCCTTTTCTTCGTTATCAGCGGTGCAGAGCTTGACCTTTCAGTATTCTCTGACTGGGCAGTTGTTGCAATCGGTGCAGCATACATCATTTCACGTTCAATCGGTAAATACTTCGGTGCAGGTATTAGTGCGCGAATGACTAAGTGTGACGATAACATTATAAAATACCTGGGTATCACACTTCTTCCCCAGGCAGGTGTTGCTCTGGGTATGGCTATCAAGGCAATCGAACTTGGTCCTGACGGTGAAATCGTAAGAAACATCACACTCTTTGCTGTTCTCATCTACGAAATCGTAGGTCCCTTCTTCACAAAAATTGCTCTTACAAAAGCCGGTGACATCAGAAAAGAAGGCAAAACAAGCGCCCGTGATGAACACATGGCAAAGAAAGCTGCCGAAAAAGCAGAGTAACAAAATAGTAATTACTTGATTTTAAGCATAAAATATGGTAAAATTTTCCGTAATAAAATTTTTAGGAGGGGCAAAAAATTGAAGAAATTTTCAATTAAATTCATTTCATTGTTTTTTGTTTTGCTTATTGCAATTTCATCTGCATTCGGTGTAGCAGCAACATTTGTTGATGAAACAACAGGTGAAATCACAGGCGGAACAGACAACATCCAGCCACCCGCAGAAGAAGTTGTAAAACCTGAAATCACAATTTCAAGTGACCACATTTCAGTTACAAAAGGTAAAAAGATTCACCTTAAAGCAACTGTAACAGGCGTTGAAAAAACTCCTGAAATCAAATGGACTTCTTCAGATGAAAAAATTGCAACGGTAGATGCAAACGGTGAAGTAAAAGGTCTTGCAGCAGGTAAAACAATCATTACTGCTTCTGTAACTATCGGCGAAGAAACAATCAGCGCAGACTATGCTCTTAACGTTGTTACATCTTCAAACTTCATCAAAGATTTCCTTGAAAGTCAGCAGGTACTCAGCTATCAGTACAGTTATATTGATGACTACTACTACACAAACGACAAGGAAGCCTGGCAGTACAATTTCGGCTATGGCCCCGTTTACGACCTTGCAGCACCCTACGTTCTTCTTGAATATGACTATGTAAGAGTTTTCTTTGAATACGAAGACAAAGACTGGATGATTCAGCTCTGGAAAGGTCAGTACGGACTTATTTTCTACGGCTCTGAAATCGGTATTTACAACAAGCCCCACAACGATAAAAAAGATAACGTTTTCACTTTCTATTCATGCCCTCCCGAAGAAGACTGGGTTAAAATGGAAATGACACTTTACCATCAGAACCTCGACGGCAACTACGAAAGAGAGTTCACAAGACCTTATGACACTTACTGGTGGTGCACAGGCTTCAAAGACGGACATCTCCGAATCGAAGAACCTGCAGACGAACTGCGTATGGTCAGCAGACTCACTCTCAAGAGTGAAGAAATGACACAGCTTTTCGCAGAAGGTCTTCTTGATTGCGAATTCAAGCAGGTTGACAGCAAAGATAAAGTAACAAACGATACTTTCTACGTTGAGGGAAGCGACATCTACATTCAGTGGCAGGATATCAACGAAGCTGAAAACACAATGCCTATCAAAGTAGGTCTTGGTATTATCATGGCTTTCAGATTCATCAGAGGTCTTTTCCTCTTTCCGTTCTTAGGTATTGCAGCATTCTTCATTCTCTGATAATATAAATTAAATGCAGAAGAGATTCTGAAATCTCTTCTGCATTTTTTTGTTACAAAAAAGGGAGGGCACATGAACCCTTACCTACATATTTAAATTTGCGTCGCAGGCCCGAAATTCTGCATTCTGCACTTTGCACTCATTTAACCTTTTCTTCAATCTCTTTTGTATATTCAGGTATTGCCTCTTTCCTTGAAACTACAAAAGCAGCCATAATGTTTGCTCTGTTTATACAGGTCTGCAAATCTTCACCTTTGAGATAGTTATAAAGGAAACATGCACACATACTGTCACCTGCACCTACAGAGGACACTTCTTCTGTTTTTACGCCGTTTGCAATATATGTTTTGCCTGTTTTTCTGTCATAGAGTTTTGCACCCTCACTGTCAAGGGTAAGCAGTATTTTTTCTATATTGTACTTTTCACTTAATTCCTCAACGCTTTCTGCAAAACCCTTTTCTTTGAGAAAAGCAAATTCATCACGGTTTATTTTAAGGATATCTGTAATTTTAAGACTTTCTTCAAGAATCTCCCTTGTATGATAATGCTGTCTTAAATTCATATCATAGAAAACGGTGGGAAACTGAACTTTACCGAGAAGTTTTTTGAGAGATGCGAAAGATACTTCCCCTCTCTGTGCAAGAGTACCCAGATAGAAAACATCAAAGTTTTCCTTTGCTATATTCTCAACCATTTCGTCAGTAACTTCAATGTTATCGTAAGCAGAAATCATACTCAGGTCATAATTGGGTTCTGCCCCCGAATATGTAACATTGCACATTCCTGTAGGATGTTTGCTCACCACAACATACTTTGTATTAACATTAAACTTTTCTGCACTGCCGACTGCTTCTCTGCCAAGGTCATCATCACCTACAGAACTGAGCATATAGCCGTCTGCACCAAGTTTCGAGAGATGTGAGCAAAAATTCATAGGTGCTCCGCCAAGAATGCTTTCACCTTTTTTTACATCGACATCGAAAAGGATTTCTCCGAATGCTAAAATTTTCATAGTATAACCTTCTTTCAACAATAAGTATAGCTTATTATACAAAATTTTTCAATCAAAAAATGTTGACAACTTTTATTCACTGTGATAAAATCAATGAAAAGAGAAACCTTTGAGAAAGAGTAGTAGCTGTTTCGGAGTTTCAAGAGAGCGGTTGGCAGGTGTAAAACCGTAACGAATAGACAGTGAATGGACTTTTGAGGGCAACCCGAAATCTTTCCGGGAGAGTAGGCGTTGACGGCAACCGACCGTTACCACGGGAGCGTATGATAGTACGTGAAGACTCCACTTGGGTGGCATAACAGAATTTTCCATTCTGTCCCTATGGGGGCGGAATTTTTTATTTTCAAAGGAGATTTTACTATGAACAAGTACAGGGATTATGACAACTATTTAAAAGAATTCCCCGATGAAAACGGTTACTTCGGTGAATACGGCGGTGCATTCCTGTCCGATGAGCTTGTTCCCGCTTTCAAGGAAATCACAAGCTCTTATCAGGCTATCTGCCATTCTGCACAGTTTATCAACGAACTCAGAAGAATCAGAAAAGAATTTCAGGGCAGACCTACTCCCGTTTACCACTGCGAAAGACTCTCATCTCTTTTCGGCAACTGCCAGATTTATCTCAAACGTGAAGACTTAAACCACACAGGTGCTCACAAGCTCAACCACTGTATGGGCGAAGGACTTCTTGCAAAATATATGGGCAAGAAAAAAGTTATTGCCGAAACAGGTGCAGGTCAGCACGGTGTTGCACTTGCAACTGCTGCAGCATACTTCGGTCTTGAATGCGACATTTATATGGGTGAGGTTGACATTGCAAAACAGCATCCCAACGTAATCAGAATGAAGATGCTTGGTGCAAACGTTATCCCCGTAACACACGGTCTCAAAACTCTCAAAGAAGCAGTTGACGCTGCATTTGATGCTTACATCAGAGAATACAAGGATGCTATCTACTGCATCGGTTCATGCCTTGGTCCTCATCCCTTCCCCATGATGGTAAGAGATTTCCAGTCAGTTATTGGTATCGAGGCTCGTGAACAGTTCAAGGAAATGACAGGTAATATGCCTGATGCAGTATGTGCTTGTGTAGGCGGCGGTTCAAACTCACTTGGTATGTTCACACCTTTCCTTGCAGACCCCGTTGAAATCTACGGCGTTGAGCCTCTCGGTAAAGGCGGTAACATCGGTGACCACGCTGCGACAATGAAATTCGGCACAAAAGGTAAGCTTCACGGTTTTGAAAGCTATCTTCTTCAGGACGAAAATGGTGAACCCCTCCCCGTTTACTCAATTGCAAGCGGTCTTGACTACCCCGGTGTTGGTCCTGAACACGCATTCCTTAAGGATGCAAACAGAGTTCACTACGATGCGGTAACTGACGAAGAGGCTATGGAAGCATTCTTCCTCCTTTCACGTTACGAGGGTATCATCCCTGCTATCGAAAGTTCTCATGCACTGGCTTACGCTATCAAGTACGCTAAAGAACATAAAACAGGCTCAATCCTTGTTTGTCTTTCAGGTCGTGGCGACAAAGACATCGACTACGTTTACGAAAACTACGGTTGCGGTGAAAAATTCAACCTTGACCAGTATAAGAAATAATTTCAGCGAAAAGAGTCTCCCCTTGCATTTTCAAGGGGAGCCTTTTTACTATTGAATACTTCTTATTCTTATGGTATAATCAAAGAAAAAAAACGAAAAAGGTGGAAATTATGTTTTTCTTCAAAAGACGTTTTCAGAAAAATGTTCCTTACTACTCAATCCCTCAGGTAGATTTGGCTGTAAAGCCCGAAAACACACCTGATGAACTCTCATATCTTTACGAGAACGTAACTGTTGATGATTCCTCAGCATATCTTGGTCATCCCGACTCTGTACTTCTCAACAACGGCAACATTCTCACATTCTACCCCGAAGGTCACGGAAAAGGCAGAATCATTTCCAAAATTTCTGTTGACGGCGGAAAAACATATACCGAATCCATAAAAAATCCTCCCGTGTCCTGGGAAAAATCTCTTGAAACACCTACTGTTTACCGTTTGCAGTTTACAAACGGAACAGAAAAACTGATTCTCATTTCAGGTAACCCCAAGTGGCCTAACACTCCTACTCCCGGTGGATTCAACTGTTCAATTTCAGATGACGAGGGTGAAACCTGGTCTGAATTCAAGCTTTTCTACGACAACAAATCAGACTTCCCCACTATCCCCATTGTTTCAATGGCATCACTTACCCGTCTTAAAGAAAACGGACAGTTTGTTGATAAGTGGATGGCTCTTTTCCACAACGGTAAATTTGAAAACTTCAAAACAATTCTCACCTTTGACGAAAACGGTGACTACCACTGGTCAAAGCCTGAGAAGTATCTTGAGAAATACAGAAAATACGAAAAATTTGCAGGTATCTGCGAGGTTGAGGCAGTACGCTCAGATATGGGACAGGGTGACGAAATCTGCCTTATTGCAAGGTGCAACAAAAAGAGATGCACAAGTCTTCTCATCTTCTCAAACGATGAGGGCAAAACCTGGTCAGAGCCTGTGGAAGCACCTGTTTCCTTAAACGGTGAAAGACATAAAGCCGACTACACTCCCGACGGCAGACTTTTCATCACTTTCCGTTCAATCGAGAGAAATGCTGATGCTTACAAGAAGAACAATGTTGAATCAGTCAAGAGAAACTGGTATTCAGAGGGTTGGGTTGCCTGGGTAGGAACTTACGAAGACCTGAAAAAAGGTAATGATGGTCAGTACCGTATAAAAATTGCTCATACATATCTTGACAATCAGGATGTTCCCGCACTTGCCGCCAACGGTGACACAGGTTACTGCGGAAACGTAGTTCTCCCTGACGGAACAGTTGTTACATCTTCCTACGGAATCTTCTCTCCCGAAGAAATGAAAGAGGGAACACAGAAAACCGATAAAGGCAAACAGAAACGCAGAACCTACATCGTTTCAAAGAGAATCAATCTTAAAGATGTTGATAAGATAGTAAACAAATAAACAAAAAGCCGTGAACTTAAACATTCACGGTTTTTTTACACTTTCTGACAGGAAAAGTTAACAAATACCTCTCAAATTGTAAACAAATTCGTACAGATGTTGAAGTGTGGGCATTTTTATGGTAAAATATAGTTCCATAATCCCAGGAAGGAATTTTTCAGTTATGAACTCAGTTAAAAGAAACTATTCGGAAATTACTCCCGAAATACTTAAATATACAGACAGAGCAATGGGCGAATGCAAAATCGAACCATCACTCTATGTTGAACATAAGGTAAACAGAGGTCTCCGTGATTTAAACGGCAGAGGTGTTCTCACCGGTCTTACCGAAATTTCAGAAATCATCTCAAAACGTCAGTCAGGTGATGAGGAAATCCCCTGCGAGGGTGAACTCTACTACAGAGGCTACAATATTTTTGATTTGGTCGGCGGTTTTGTAGGTGAAAAAAGATTCGGTTTTGAAGAAATTACATATCTTCTCCTTTTCGGCAATCTGCCAACAGAAGACGAACTCAAAGAATTCAACAACGTTCTTGCAAGTTACCGCTCACTTCCCAACTCTTTCGTAAGAGATATTATTATGAAAGCTCCCAGCGAGGATATGATGAACTCACTTGCACGTAGCGTTCTTACACTTTATTCCTACGACAAGAATGCCAACGACACTTCTATCCCCAATGTTATCCGCCAGTGTCTCCAGCTTATCTCAATGTTCCCCCTGCTCTCCGTTTACGGTTATCAGGCTTATGAATACTACATCTGCGAGAAAGGTTCTTTCTTTATCCACGAACCGAAAAAGGAACTTTCAACTGCAGAAAACCTTCTTCATATGCTGAGAATTGACAGTAAATATACTGAACTTGAAGCAAAAATCCTTGACTTAGCCCTTGTTCTCCACGCTGAACACGGCGGCGGTAACAACTCAACATTCACAACTCACGTTGTTTCTTCATCAGGCACAGACACCTACTCTGCAATCGCTGCTGCCCTCGGTTCACTGAAAGGTCCGAAGCATGGCGGTGCAAACATCAAGGTTTGTCAGATGTTTGATAACATCAAAGAAAACGTAAAAGACTGGGAAGATGAAGACGAAATAAGAAGTTATGTTGAAAAAATCCTCCACAAAGAGGCTTTTGACAAAGCAGGTCTTGTTTACGGTATCGGTCACGCTATTTATTCAGTATCTGACCCCAGAGCCAAGGTTTTCAAAGGTTATGTTGAAAAACTTTCAGAAGAAAAAGGTATGACTAAGGAATATAAACTTTATTCCGCAGTTGAAAGAATCGCTCCCGAAATTATCTCACAAGAACGAAAGATGTACAAGGGTGTCAGCGCAAACGTTGACTTCTACAGCGGTTTTGTTTACGATATGCTTGGTCTTCCCCGTGAACTCTACACACCCATTTTCGCAATCGCAAGAATTGCCGGCTGGTCTGCTCACAGAATTGAAGAGCTTATCAACGCAAGCAAAATCATCCGTCCTCAGTACAAAGCAGTTCTTCCCAGAAGAGATTATATCGACCTTAAAAACAGATAAAAATTTATCCCTACTGAAAGGCGTTGTATTCGTAAGGACACAACGCCAGTTTTATTCGCCTTTCGGCGAGTTATGTTGCTTCGCAGTTTTATTGTGTTTCGCACAGTGTTATTCGCTACGCGAGTTTACAGGCGAATAAAATATCACTGAAACCACAGGTTCAATAACACTTTCACGACAGTGAAAATATCACTCCGACTCGGTCGGAATAACACTTGAAAAAACTTGCTGTTTCAGATATAATTCATATAGAAGGTGATATTTATGGCAGCCAGTATTTTACGAGACAAAGCTAAGGATTTTGCAAAAGAAATAGTTTTCGCTTGCCGAGATATGAAAAAAGATAAAAAAGAATCTGTCCTGATAAATCAGATTCTTCGTTCCGCAACCTCTATCGGCGCAAATTTACACGAAGCACAATATGCACAAGGAACCAAAGATTTCATATCGAAACTTGAAATAGCACAAAAAGAATGCTATGAAACAGAATATTGGTTAGAACTTCTTTTTGAAACAGATTGCATTCCTGAGGGAAAATATAAAAAGTTGCATAATGATTGTGGTGCTATCAGAAGGATGTTAATTTCTTCTTTAAAAACAGTTAAGACAAATCACACATAAGGAGGAATTAAAATGAACGGTTACGGTATCAAATGCGAACATTTATTTTATACATTTCTCAAAAAACATTATTGTCCGAATTGCGGAAATAAACTATTAAGAAAAAAGATTTCTGCAGTTATTAATTCTGAATCTCCTGAAGCAAAAGATTATGATTTTGAGGTCGCGGATATTACTGTAAAAGGTGATATGAAATTCACCCATATTGAATTTTATTGTAATCAATGCAATAAATACTATACCGTAAAGGAAGCTAAAAATAATAATTTTTAATAGCGCACTTACTCACCACTTATGATGAAATGTTAAAAAAGATAAAGCCAACACATAATTTCTGTGTTGGCTTGTTTACTGTCCTTAGCCACCCTAGGCAAACTCAGTAGGGATTTTTTCTTAGTATGTGATATCGTAATCTTTTTCAAATGTAAAGCCTACAGAAATGTCGTGTTTGCCGAACATTGAAACCGTGATGTTGAGAACAAGAGGTGTGCGGTAAGTTGTGTGAACTACTTTGCCTGTTGCCTTGTCGATTGTGGCTTTAACTTCGCAGTTGTAATAGTCTGTTGTGAACTTATCAACAAAGGGTGCATCTTCTGCAACCTCGTGAGCCTCAATAACATCACAGACTGAGCCCACACCTACACCTGCTGTGGGATTTGTCTGATTCTTAAGTTTCAGATAAATTTCGTATGTGCTTCCTGTGTCCTTGATTGTAGCTTTCGCTACATCTTTCGCCTGTAATTTACTTACATAGTTCTGTTCGGGAACAAGATAGTTCTGGACGATTTCATCCTTTGTATCATAAACAGAAGGCTTTTCATCGTCTTTCATAAGAGAACCGAGCATATCTTCTGCCATCCCCTCAACTGCTGCGGGAATTACTGTTTTATCTCTGTTTGTTATTCTCTTTTCGTAATTTTTCACAACCTTTGTAGCATCAGTTTTGATTTTGTTTGCACTCTCATTGAACATTGCCACAATTTCTTCTGTTGTGTAAACTTTAGCCTGAGTTACTTTCTCAGTTTCTTTTTCTGCTTTCTTTGTAGTCTCTTCTTCTTTTGTGACAATCTCGGTGATAACTTCTGTTTCACCCTCATCATTTGTCACAACCTCAGAAACAACCTCTGTTTCCTTTTCTTCCATATCTGCTGAAGTTTCTTCTGTCTGAACTGTTGTTTCTGCCTGAGTGACTGTTGTTTCTTCTTCAGGTTTTTCACCTGAATTGCAGCCTGTGAAAAGCACAACAAGCATTGCGAGGATAATTGCTAAAATAGAAATTTTTCTGTTTTTCATAATCTTTCCCCTTTTTTGTTTATTAAAGCGATTATACTATATATCCGTCATCTTTTGCAATATGATTTTCAAAATTTGTTGCGGTAAGATTTTTGTTGTGATATAATTCTGTGTAAGGAGTTGATTTTATGCTCAGAAAACTTATTTCAATTTTACTTGCAGTTTCTTTTGTTTTCGGCTTTACTGTTTTTGCACAGGCAGAAGAAACCGCGAACACAAAACTCTACACAATCTATGCTGACGGAATGCTTTTCCAAAGGGAAAAAGAGGCAACTCTTGCCGGTACGGGAAAGCCCGGTGACAAAATCACTGCCGAGCTTTATCACGGCAAAAAGCTTGTCACATCAGGTGAAAGCACCGTGGGTACTGACGGAAAATTCACAGTTTCCTTTATGGCTCCCAAAGGCTCTTACACACAGTATGTGATTATGATTAAAGAAAATGACAAATACATAGAAACTCTCACTAACATAGTTTTCGGTGAACTGTGGCTGGCATCAGGTCAGAGCAATATGATGTACCCCCTTTCTCAGTCTTTTACGGGAGTTGAAATGTGGCAGAATCAGAAGAAACTTTCTCCTTGGCTGAGAGTTCTTCTCGTACCCGGATATCCCGAATATAAAGGCGAAACTGCACTTACCTGCCTGCCCCTTGAAGAGCAGGAAGACATCACAGATGCCGAGTGGGTTACAGGTGAAAACCTCAACGTTTACAATGTCAGTGCAGTGGCTTACTTCTTCGCAGAACAACTGATGAAAAAACTTGATATGCCCGTAGGTATTCTCAATTCATCTTTAGGCGGCAGTTCCGTTGCATCCTGGCTCAGCCGTGAAACCTGCGAAAGTGACAGTGAACTGACCGGATACCTTGCAGAAAACAACCTGTATTTCACTGCATCTGAATGGAACGAGCGCAATCAGGACGTTTACACCCACGTTACAGGTAACTACAATCAGAAAATTCATCCTCTCCGTCATTTCAGTATCACAGGTATGATATGGTATCAGGGTGAAACAGATATGTGGTGGACTGACGAAATGTACGGACGTGCTTTCACACTTATGCAGAAGTCCTACAGTGAACTTTTCGGCTTTGAAGACAAGCTTATGCCCATAGTTTACACTCAGCTTGCACCCTACAACTACGGCAGTGAAACTGTTCTTTCTCAGAGAAACAACTACTACACAGTAATGCAACAGGAACATCCTGACTCCCGTGCGGTAATTGCTATACACGATTTACCCCTGACTTACTTTATGCCTGCAGGTATCATTCACCCTAATTATAAAGAAGGTGTCGGCAAGAGAATGTTCTTTGCCGCAGACGGTCTTGTTTATAAAAACAGAGAAACTTACACTGTTTCAACTGTAAAGAGTTCTGAAATCCGTGACGGCAGTATATATGTGACTTTCAGTAACATCGGTGACGGACTGAGAGTATACGGGGACAAAATCACAGGCTTTGCAATCTGCGATAAAACAGGTGTATATGTTCAGGCTGAGGCAGAAATTGTAAATACAGACACAGTGAGAATTTACGCAGAAAATATAGAAAATCCTGTTTCCGCAAGTTATGCTTACTGTCCCGCTTCTTCACGTTCAAATCTTTATGCTACAGATAAGGGCAGTTATGCTCTGCCCATAGGACCTTTTGTGACTGATGCAGGTTATATGGAAAGAGCATGGCTTGACCAACCCTGGATGGACTGCAATAACGAAAATACCTGGTTTAATAACAACAACGACCCCTACGGCGGTTTATATAATTCGTGGGAAAGCGAAAATGCAGAGCTTACCTTCAACGGAGATTTTATGAATGTGAAAGGCTCAGGCAACTTCAATGTCAGTCCAACAATCTCATACGAAATTGATGGTGAGAAAGCTTTCCATTCCGATTCACAGAGAGATTTTTCAGATTACGGCAAACTCACTTTCTCAGTCCGTAACAACGGTGAAAAAGATGTGACCTTTGACTGCTTCAGAATTTACAGAGAAACATTTATGTGGTATTCACCTGAGGCAAATGAAAGCCACGACAGCAGTGTTATTATCCCTGCTGACGGAGAATGGCATAAGGTGTCCCTTGACCTGAATGCACTTTACCTTTACGCTAACGAGTGCGGTATTATCAGTTCAAACAATATGATTAAATACATTCAGGATATGAAGTTCTGTTTCGTAAGTGAAGGTGAAGCCGACATTGACCTTGACAACTTCCGTTTTGCTCCCGAAGAAGAAGACACATCTTTCTTCTTTGACACAAAACTTTCAGATGCAGACAATGTGTGGGAATTCATCTCAGCAATGTTTTCAAGCATTTTAGGCATAATTTTTAAGAGGTAAATAAAAAATGACAGATAAAGAAATAAGAGAAATCAGACGGAGATTCCGTCCCGACAAAAACAATATGGTAAGTCTCAAAGGCTGTGTGGTAAACGGCGAAAAGGCCATCATTTCACAGTTCAGCCAGTCCATTGCGCAGACATCAACCGAAGAAAGTGAAAAGATTCTCGGTGTAATGAAGAAGTCACTTTCAGGTGCTTACGGAATAAATCTCCACGACCTTGAATACGGCGCAGTTCAGGCAATGGAAAGTGAACAGCACAAAATGCTTCTCGCTCTCAGGGATTCACACCTGAAAGACGATGAACTTCTCACCCACTTCTACGAAACAGTAATTGAAAGCGTGAACTTTGAGGGCAACTTTGCAATACTCCTTGTTCACGACACATACGACGTTTTCTCATATACAGAAGAC
>JAZRQI010000155.1:0-1967 GCA_045649705.1 Acutalibacteraceae bacterium | reverse complement strand
GTTGCGGCATCGAGAGAAATTGAACCTGTTGAAATTGCTTCAATATTTGCGTTTGCACTCTGACCCAGGCGCATAACTGCACCTTTACCGTACTGCTTTTCAATCTGAAGCAGGGCTGTTTCGAGAGCTTTCTGTTTATCTGCCATTTTTCATTCCTCCGTATTATGTACGTTTGATTGGTGTACAAATGTTCGTTTGATGGTATTATACAATAATCAACAGAAAAAATCAACACCTATTTTAAAAATATTGAGCAGAGTCCAAATAATGGGACAATTGAATTTTCTGTCAATATGTGTTAAAATATGCATGTTGAAAAGGAGGCGGAGTTATGGGAAGAAAGGTGAACAGAAACACGAAAAGTAAAATCGTTACGGCGGCGTGGAAACTTTTCTATGAGCAGGGGTATGATAATACTACTGTTGAGGAGATTATCTGGGAGTCGGGTACTTCAAAAGGTTCTTTCTACCATTACTTTGACGGTAAGGATGCACTCCTCGGTTCACTTGCATATCTTTTTGATGAAAAGTATGAGGAGTTGGTGAAAGGTCTTGACGATGACGTTAACAGACTTGATTTTCTCTTTTACCTTAACGCTGAACTTTTCGAGATGGTGGAAAGCAGTATTGATATAGATTTGCTTACAAGACTTTATTCAACCCAGCTTACAACAAGGGGGCAGAGTCATCTGCTTGACCACAACAGATATTATTACAAACTGTTGAAAAAGATTGTAATGGAAGGTCAGACAAGAGGAGAAATCACAAAGGACTATACGGTTTCCGAAATTGTCAGACTTTATGCTATGTGTGAGAGGGCATTGCTTTACGATTGGTGTCTGAATCACGGTGAATATCCACTTAAAGAATACTCACAGAAAACAATGAGACTGTTCCTTGGCGGAATGAAAAAAGTGTAAAAAAATATTGCAATTACGAATTATCGTAGTATAATATAGATTATTAAAATTCAAAGAGGCGAAAAATATGAAGATAGCAATTTACGGATACGGAAACCTTGGCAAAGGTGTTGAACTTGCAATCCGTCAGAATGATGATATGGAGCTTTTCGGTGTGTTTACAAGAAGAAACCCTGAGAGCCTGAAGCTTATGACAGATGGTGTGGGAGTTTATTCCGCAAATGATATTGAAAAATATAAGAATGATATTGATGTGCTTATTATCTGCGGCGGCAGTGCAACAGATTTGCCTGAGATGACACCTGCACTTGCAAAGCATTTCAATGTTATTGATTCCTTTGATACACACGCTGATATTCCCGTTCATTTTGCAAGAGTAAATGAAGTTGCAAAAGCAAACGGTAAAACTGCGGCAATTTCTGTAGGTTGGGACCCGGGTATGTTCTCGCTTAACAGACTTTATGCAAATTCTATTCTTCCTGAGGGTAAAGATTATACGTTCTGGGGTAAGGGTGTAAGCCAGGGACACTCTGATGCTATCAGAAGAATTGACGGTGTTATTGATGCAAGACAGTACACCTGTCCTGTTGAAGAAGCAATGGAAAGAGTAAGAAAAGGTGAAAATCCTGAACTTACAACAAGAGAAAAACACACAAGACTCTGCTACGTTGTGGCAGAAGACGGTGCAGACCTTGAAAGAATTGAAAACGAAATCAAGACAATGCCCAAGTACTTTGCAGATTATGACACAACTGTAAACTTCATTTCTCAGGAAGAACTTGACCGCGACCACAAAGGTATTCCTCACGGAGGTTCAGTAATCCGTACAGGTGTTACAGGTATTGACAAACAGAACAAACACGTTATCGAATATAAACTGAATCTTGATTCAAACCCTGAGTTTACAGCAAGTGTTCTTGTGGCATATGCAAGAGCAGTTTACAAGCTCAACAAAAGGGGAGAAACAGGTTGCAAGACAGTGTTTGACATTGCACCTGCTGATTTATCTGCTCTCTCATATGAAGAAATGATTTCACATCTTCTTTAA
>JAZRQI010000154.1:0-3698 GCA_045649705.1 Acutalibacteraceae bacterium | reverse complement strand
TCTACTCAGGCACTGTCTACTAAAATTATTGAAAAAACAGTCAGAACTGCAATTGATACGATGAAAGATTCCGTCAAGGAAACGCTTCCTGACAGTATAAGACTTAAACATAAATTATCTTCACTGATTTTTGCACTTGAAAATGTTCATTTTCCCCAATCAGAGAAAAATCTTGAAGTCGCAAGAAGAAGGCTGATATTTGAAGAGCTTTTTATTCTGCAGTTAGGACTTCTGCTTCTTCGTTCGAGGTCAAAAAAGAAGACAGGTAACATAATCAAAGAAGATAAAACAGAAGAATTCTGTTCTTTGCTTCCTTTTAAAATGACAGGTGCACAGTCACGTGCAGTCAGGGAAGCAGTAGAAGATATGAAAAAAGACATCCCGATGAACAGACTTGTTCAGGGTGACGTAGGTTCAGGTAAAACTGCGGTTGCGGCAGCACTGATTTACAATGCAGCAAAAAACGGTTTTCAGAGTGCATTGATGGCACCTACTGAAATTTTGGCAGCACAGCATTTTGCAACGCTTTCAAAGTTTTTTGAAAACACCGATGTGAAAGTGGCACTGCTTACAGGCTCACTTAGAAAAAAACAAAAAGATAATATAAAAGAAAAACTGAAAAACGGTGAAATAGATTTACTTGTAGGAACTCACGCTATAATTCAGGAGGACGTTGAGTTTTACAATTTAGGATTTGCAGTTACAGATGAACAGCACCGTTTCGGTGTGGCACAGAGAGGTAACCTTTCAAAAAAAGGAATTGAACCGCATCTGCTTGTTATGTCTGCAACACCCATACCGAGGACTCTTGCATTGATGATTTACGGTGATCTTGATGTGTCGGTTCTTGATGAGTTGCCACCGGGCAGACAGAAAGTCGACACGTTTTTTGTGGATTATTCAAAGCACGAAAGAGCAATGAATTATGTCAAAAAACATCTTGACAGAGGTTTGCAGGGTTACATCGTCTGTCCTCTTGTAGAGTCGGAAGAAAGTGAACTTACATCTGCTACGGAGTTTTATGAAAACCTTAAAAACAACGAATTTAAAGATTACAAGGTAGGTCTTCTTCACGGTAAAATGAAACCGAAAGAAAAAGACGAAGTAATGAAAGATTTTGCTGAGGGTAAAACCCAGCTTCTTATTGCAACTACGGTTATTGAGGTTGGGGTTGACGTTCCCAATTCAGTTATAATGGTTATAGAAAATGCAGAAATGTTCGGACTTTCCCAGCTTCATCAGTTAAGAGGACGTGTGGGCAGAGGTAAGGAAAAATCCACCTGTATTCTGGTAAGTGACGCTCAGAATGAAGAGGCACAGACAAGACTTAAGGTTATGTGTCAGACTTCCGACGGGTTTAAAATTGCAGATGAAGATTTGAAACTCAGAGGTCCCGGTGATTTCTTCGGTTCACGTCAGCACGGTCTTCCGAAAATGAAGATTGCAAATCTCCTTACAGATATGAAAACTCTGAAAGAGGCTCAGGAAGAGGCTAAAAATGTTCTCAGGGATGACCCGAGACTTACAAAAAAAGAAAACGAAGTTCTGAGAAAAGCAGTAATAAATCTCTACGAAAAAATGAAAGATTAAAGGTGAAAAAAATTATGGAAAAAATTGCAAGTTTTACAATTGACCACACAATTCTTCCCAGAGGTATGTATGTATCACGCGTTGACGGAGACGTGGTAACTTATGATATTAGGATGAGAAGACCTAATGTTGAAGAAGTTCTGACAAACGGTTCAATTCATACTATAGAACATCTTTTTGCAACTTATGTTAGAAACTCCAAGTTCACAGATAACATAATCTATTTCGGTCCTATGGGTTGCAGAACAGGTTGTTATTTCCTTACAAGAGGAATGGACGGTCAGGATGTAATAAATCTGACACGAGAGGCATTCAGATTCATTGCAGAATACGAGGGTGAAATTCCCGGAGTAAGTGCAGTGGAATGTGGTAACTACCGTGACCACGATTTAGAACAGGCAAAAATTGATGCCAAGGAAATGGTTGAAGTTTTAACAAATTACACAAATCTTGAATATCCTACAAAATAAAAATCACCGCTGAGATTTCAAATATCTCAGCGGATTTTTTATCTTTTTGAACACCAGTATTTTATTGTGCCCGAAAGACGTTTTAACATATTGGGATTGACAAATTTCAGATCAGCGGGATTGATTCCTTTTGACTTGAAGTAAGGATAAAAATATTTCAGATTTTCATAAAATCTGTCGTAATTTTTGTTTTCATTTTTTGTCCATCCTGTTTCTGCAACGGCACAGATTCTCGGGAAAAGCATAAAGGAAAGTTTGTCAAAATCTCTTATATATTCTGACCATGCAGGAGTTTCAACACCAAGAAGATTTTCTGTTTTCTCTGCAGAAAAATCATAAACCTTTTTCAAAGGTGTCATATGATACGGGTAGTCAGAATAAAAGTGGAAGAAATCAGATTCAATATATTTGCCACCATTCTGTATAAAACCTTCCATAATCTTTTTGTCGTGAAGCCAGTGCTGAATGACGGTTGTTTCGGAATTTATTTTTCCGCTTTTCAGAGTATCGTTCCACATAATGGGAATTTTGTTTTTTGAAGAAAGGAAGCCCGCAATTCTGTTCATGAAATAACCTTGAAGTTCATCGAAATTTTCAAGGTTTTCTTCTTTTAGTTTGCGATTGCATTGCTCACACTTTTTCCAATTTGTTTTGGGAACTTCATCTCCGCCGATGTGAAAATATTTGTAAGGAAAAAGCGGAATGATTTCATCTAAAAGTTCAAACAAAAATTCATAAACCTTTTCGTTTCCTGCGCATAAAATTTCAGGAAAAATCCCCTGTTTCATACACACGTCGATTTTTTCTTTTTTACAGGAAAGTTCAGGGTATGATGCAATAATTGCAATTGTGTGACCGGGTAAATCAATTTCGGGAATAACGTCGATGTGTCTATCTTTGCAGTAAGATACAACATCTTTTATTTCTTCTTGGGTGAAAAATCCTCCGTGAGGTTCACCCTCGTTTGTTCTGCCGAAAAGTGAATTTTTTCTGTAAGAGCCGATTTCGTTAAGTAGAGGAAATTTTTTGCTTTCAATACGGAAACCCTGGTCATCACTGAGATGCCAGTGGAAAACATTCATTTTCAGATATGCCGCAGCATCAATGATTTTTTTGATTTCATCTACTGTGAAAAAGTGACGGCAGGGGTCGAGCATAAAACCTCTGTGTGAAAACTGAGGTTTATCTTTTGTAACACAATCGGGAATTGCATGTCTTGAATTTTTAAGTTGTTCAAGAGTTTTTTCTGCATAAAATTTTCCCTGATTTTCTGAAAATCTTACAGAGATTTTTCCACTTTTAATTTCAATTTCATATTCATCTTTTTCAAAAAGATTTTCTTGCTTTTCAAAAGAAATTTCAGAAAAATTTATGTCAGCTTTGTTATCAAAAAATTCAACTTGATTAGGATAGGGGATAAGCGGTAAATAATTGTTCATATAAACACCTTCAAAAAAAGGGTTGCAAAAGCAACCCTGATTTATTATGTCAGATTTGTTTTAATTTGCCAAGGTTTTTAATAAGATTCGGCACGCCTTTGAAAATAATTCTGAGACCTTTGCAAAGTTTGTCTTCATTAAGGATAACAAGTAGACCCTTTGCCATTTCAGGACTGAAGAGACCGAAACTCATAGAAAT
>JAZRQI010000153.1:0-7478 GCA_045649705.1 Acutalibacteraceae bacterium | reverse complement strand
TACTTTGTCCTTTTTGGTGAATAAAAAACGGTAAGTAAAACTTTACTTACCGTTTAATTTTTACTCATAGAGAGCTTCAATATTTGTTTTATAAACCTTGCCTGATTTGTGATTGTAGCCGATATATAAATCATCGTTTATGTGAAAAATATTTTCACATTCATAGCTTTTTGCACTGTCATTCATTTCATATATACCGTAATGTTTGCCGTTCCAATCGTAGACAGATACTGCATTAGGTCCGCTTAAAAGAAAATATAAATATTTATCGTCACTGTCCATACCTTGTTTTGTTTTTGATTTCTCAGGAGTTACACCCGTAATTCTTTCAATAACATTAAAATCTTTATCAAGAATTGCAAAATCAAAAGTGTATGAAATGCCTACTGCATATCTGTTTGTATTGTGATTATATGTAATTGAATAAATTTCAAGAGGAATTTCGAATGTTTCGGTAATTTCCAGAGTCTTTTTATCAACAAATGATACAAGAGTTCTGTTGGGAGAATTGTGGCACACAAGAAGACAATCTTTGTCTTTGTTATATGTAATGTCATTGCCATGGTCAACTTCTACTGCATTTACCCTTGCAACTTCCTCCCACGAATAAATGTTGAATTTTGAAATTGAGCACTTATTTGAATAGGGGTCATTGGAACAATAATAAGCATATCTGCCGTCTGTACAACCACCCTGAAGTACATTGAAAGAGCCTGAACCGATATTTTCAGAAATCAGTTCAGATGAAAATACAATTTCTTTTACAGTATCAAAATTTACGTCATCTAAACCGTTATTATAGAGATTGATTCCGAAAATACTGAGAAACCATGATATAACCGACATAAAAATGGATGTTATGCTATTGGAAAAAGAAGTCATAATCCTGAACCTCTAATTACTGCATTTTTTCCTGCTTGATTTTTTTGTCAATGATGTGACGTTTTGAAAGTTCTGCAGTGACATCATCAAGTGTGATGCCCATTTCAATCATCATAACCATTACGTGATATGCAAGGTCAGCAATTTCATAGATTGTTTCTGCTTTGTCGCCGCCTTTTGCACCGATGATAACTTCTGTGCATTCTTCACCGACTTTTTTAAGGATTTTATCAATACCTTTTTCAAAGAGGTATGTTGTGTAAGAGCCTTCTTTTTTCTCAACTTTTCTGCCTACAAGCATATCGTAAAGTCCCTGATATGAGAAGCCGTTTTCTTTGTCAGCCTCAACAATATCATTGAAGAAACAAGTTTCATTCCCTGTGTGACAAGCAGGACCTTCTTTTATAACGTCAACGAGGAGAGTGTCCATATCGCAGTCAGTTCTGATAGAAACGATGTTCTGCACATTGCCTGATGTTGCGCCTTTTCTCCAGAGTTCCTGTCTGCTTCTGCTGAAGAAACAAGTCTTGCCTTCTTCAATACTGATTTTGAGGCTTTCTTCGTTCATGTATGCAAGCATAAGAACTTTTTTAGTATAAAAATCCTGAACTATTGCAGGAATAAGACCTTTTTCGTCAAACTTTAATTCTTTGATATCCATTGTAAAATCTCCTTATATTCTCATCTCAACGTTATTGTCGTTAAGATATTTTTTCAAATCTTTGATTGAAAGTTCTTTTCTGTGGAAAATTGATGCTGCAAGACCTGCATCAGCGCAGTCAGCATTGAACAGGTGAAGAAAGTCTTCTTTTTTACCTGCACCGCCACTTGCAATTACGGGGATTGAAACTCTTGAAGAAATTTCTTTAAGAAGTTCGATGTCGAAGCCCTGTTTAACGCCATCGGTATCAATGCTATTTACAACAAGTTCTCCTGCACCTCTTTGTTCACCGTCAACTGCCCACTGAATTGCCTCAATGCCTGTGTCAAGTCTGCCACCATTTTTGAAGATGTGGAATTCGCCGTCAACACGTTTTATATCCATTGAGAGAACAACGCACTGGTCACCGTATTTTTTAGCAGCCTGAGTGATAAGTTCTGGATTGTTGATTGCGCCTGAGTTTACGGAAACTTTGTCTGCACCGCATTTTAAAACTCTGTCAAAATCGTCAACTGTATTTATACCGCCGCCCACAGTAAGAGGGATAAATATTTCAGATGCAACACGAGTCAGAACATCTGTGAAAAGACCTCTGCCTTCGTGGGATGCTGTAATGTCATAGAAAACAAGCTCGTCAGCACCGCTGTCATTATAAAAATGTGCAAGTTCGACGGGATCTGCAACGTCCTGAATGCCCTCAAAATTTATGCCTTTTACAACTCGTCCGTTTCTGACATCAAGGCAGGGGATGATACGTTTTGTAATCATTACAGATTTTCCCCCTTTGCAATTCTGAGAACTCTTTCAAGGTCAAGTTTACCTGCATAAACTGCTTTGCCCACAATAGCACCGTATGTATTCATTGAAGTAAGTTTTTTAATTTCTTCTTCAAAGGTTATACCGCCTGATGCGATAATGTCAAGATTCTCGATTTCAGAGAGTTTTTCGTAAATTTCAAGGTTAGTACCTGAAAGTGTGCCGTCTTTTGAAATGTCGGTGTAAATTACTGTTTTAACGCCTGCATCACGGAGTTTTCTGCAGAAGTCAAGAGAATCAATCTCTGTTGTTTCAAGCCATCCGCTTACTGCGACTTTACCGTCACGTGCATCAACGCCTACTGCAATTTTGTCACCGTACTTTTTAACGGCATCTTCAACAAACTTGAAGTTTCTTACGGCAACAGTACCGAGAATTACACGGTTTACACCGAGAGAAAGATAATCTTCAATTCTCTTTTCATCTCTGATACCGCCGCCGACTTCTGTGAAAAGTTTGCCTGTTTCAGCAACACTTTTTATAACATCGAAGTTTACAGGAGCACCGTCTTTTGCACCGTCAAGGTCAACCATATGAAGGTTTTTTGCACCTTTTTTAATAAATGTTTCAGCCATCTCAAGAGGGCTTGAACCGTAAACAGTCATTCTGTTGTAGTCACCCTCAGTGAGTCTTACAACATTACCGTTTCTTATATCTATAGCAGGAAAAATTTCCATTTATTTCACCTCTGTATCTCGGAAAATGCTTTCAGGAGCATAAGTCCTTTTTCACCGCTTTTTTCAGGGTGAAACTGCATTCCGTAAACGTTATCGCAGTTAACTACTGCGGGAACAAGCACATCATATTCACTGACTGCAAGTAAACTTTCATCACAGTTCTTTCCGTAGAAAGAATGAACAAAGTACATATAGTCACCGTCAGAAATATATTTGAAAATCGGGTCATCTTTCTTGAAAATCAACTTGTTCCAACCCATATGGGGAATTTTAAGGTCACTTCTTATATCGCCTTCAAATGGACAGATTTCGCCACTTATCAGACCCAGACCTTCAAACTCACCGTACTCATAGCTCTTGTCAAAAAGAAGCTGCATACCAAGGCAGATACCGAGTATGGGTTTGCCGTTTTGGGCTTCTTCGATGATAACATCAGCAAGACCTGAATCTCTGAGTTTTTTTATAGCATCTTCAAAAGCACCTACACCGGGGAGAATAATTTTCTCAGCACTTCTGATTTTTTCAGCATCACCTGTAACTACAACATCAAGACTCAGTGCTTTTGCAGAACTTGAGATTGAAAACAGGTTACCGCAACCGTAATCTACTATCGCAATCAAAATTAAAACCTCCGATTAAAGTAAGCCTTTGCTTGAGGGGATTTCATCTTTTGCTTTTTCATCAATGCTTACAGCTTCTCTGATTGCACGTGCAACTGCTTTGAAAGCACCCTCAATGATGTGGTGTGAGTTAGTGCCGTCAAGTTGTTTGATGTGCAGAGTAATGTCCGCATTTCTGACAAAAGAGATGAAGAATTCCTCAATAAGTTCAGTATCCATTTCACCGACTTTTTCTGTGGGGATTTCAAGGCCATATTTAAGATATGCTCTGCCACTTATATCGAGAGATGCAAGAATAAGAGTTTCATCCATGGGGAGAATCATATTACCGTATCTTTTAATACCTTTTTTGTCACCAACTGCTTCCTTGAAAGCCTGTCCGAGAACAATACCGATATCTTCTGCTGAATGATGGAAATCAACATATGTATCGCCTGTGCATTTTACTTTAAGGTCCATTCTGCCGTGTTTGGCAAAAAGGTCAAGCATATGGTCAAGAAAACCGATTCCAGTGTCAATTTCTGTTTTACCTGTACCATCAAGGCAAAGACAAAGTGAAATATCTGTTTCGTTTGTTTTTCTTGAAATTTCTGAAGTTCTCATCATTCTCTCTCCTTTAAAATTTCATCTATAACTTCCATTACTTTTTCCATCTGTTCCTGTGTACCCATAGACATTCTGAAATATTCTGAGATACGCGGAGCATTGAAATATCTGATAAGTATTCCTCTGTTTCTGAGTTCAGTGTAAAGTTCGGAAGAGGGGATTTTGTCACTTTTTGCAAAAACAAAGTTGGTTTTTGAATCTGTAACTGTGAATCCTCTTTTTATAAGTTCAGATTTTGTGAATTCTCTGATTTTTACTGTTTCTGAGATGGTATTTTCGTAGTATTCTCTGTCACTTATAGCAGCTGCTGCTGCCTCAATGGAAAGTGCGTTAACATTGTAAGGGTTGAATGAATATTTCAACTTTTCAAGGTCGTCGGCAAGAAGTTTTGAAGATACTGAAAAACCTACTCTAAGACCTGCCAGAGAACGGCTTTTTGAGAAAGTCTGAGTAACTATAAGATTTTCGTACTGACTGACCAAATCCACAACGCTTGTTCCTTCTGCAAAATCAACATAAGCCTCATCAATAATCACTACATTATCAGGATTCGTTTTAAGAATAAGTTCTATCTCTTCGTGTGTCAAAGCAAGTCCTGTAGGTGCATTGGGGTTGGCAATAATTATATTTTTATTTTTACCGATGTAGTCGTTTACATCAACTGAAAAATCATCTTTGAGAGGGATTTTTTCAAGATTCACCTTAAACAAATCAGCAAATACGGGATAAAAACTGTAAGTAATATCAGGACAGCAGAAATCACCGCCAAGACCGCCGAATGCCATAAAAGCAAATGCAATTACATCATCAGAGCCGTTGCCGACAAATATCTGTTCGGGAGATACATTGTAGAAATCAGCAATTGCCTGTTTGACATTTTTAAGCTGAGGGTCTGAATATAATCTGAGTGAGTTTATAAGGTTTGTGTTAAGTGCTTCAAGAACTTTTGGTGAAGCAGGAAAAGGAGATTCATTTGTGTTGAGTTTAATGTACTTTTTGTCATTAAGCTGTTCACCCGGAGTATAGGGCACAATTGAATCATATTCTTTTCGCATAAATCTGCTCATAAGCGGAATACCTTCTTATTTCTTTAATCTTTTGCTTACTGCTCTGCCGTGAGCCTGTAAGCCTTCTTTTTCTGCGAATCTTACAACATCTTCGCCTACTTCATTAAGAGCATCTTCTGAGAAGTAGATGAATGAAGACTTCTTGATAAAATCGTCAACTGAAAGGGGAGAACTGAATCTTGCAGTACCTGAAGTTGGAAGTGTGTGGTTAGGACCTGCAAAATAGTCACCAAGTGATTCAGGAACGTTTTTGCCAAGGAAAATTGAACCTGCATTTGTGATAAGGTTGAGGAGTTCAAAGGGATTCTCAACACATACTTCAAGATGTTCAGGAGCAATTTCGTTGCTGATTTCAACAGCCTGTTTCATATTATCTGCGATAATAATTTTACCGTTAGTGTCAATTGAAGTTCTTGCGATTTCGCATCTGGGAAGTTCGGGAATCTGTTTTTCAAGTTCCTCAGATACCTTGTATGCGAGTTCTTCTGAATCTGTGATAAGTACTGCACTTGCAAGTTTATCGTGTTCAGCCTGTGAAAGAAGGTCTGCTGCAACAAATTCAGGGTTGCATGTACCGTCTGCAAGAACAAGAATCTCACTGGGACCTGCAATCATATCAATGTCAACAATGCCGTAAAGCATTCTCTTTGCAGTTGCAACGAACACGTTACCGGGACCTACAACTTTATCTACTTTTGTAACTGTTTCTGTACCATATGCAAGGGCAGCAACTGCCTGTGCGCCGCCTGTTTTGAAAATTCTGTCAACACCTGCAACTTTTGCTGCAGCAAGTATGGGAGCAGGAATTTTGCCTGATTCGTCAGGAGGAGTCACCATAACGATCTCTTTAACACCTGCGATTTTTGCAGGAACTGCATTCATAAGAACACTTGAGGGATATCTTGCAGTACCGCCGGGAACATAAAGACCTACTTTTTCAATAGGTGTTATTTTCTGTCCGAGGATAACGCCGTCTTTATCATTGATGATAAAGTTGTTTCTCACCTGATGTGAGTGGAAGTGGTGAATATTATCTCTTGCCTTTTCAAGTGTTGAAATAAAATCTTTATCTTCAGATGCGTAAGCTTCTTCGATTTCTTCTTTAGTTACTTCAAGGTTTTCGACAACAGCTTTGTCAAATTTAAGGCTGTATTCTTTAAGAGCCTTATCGCCGTTCATCTTTACGTTATCAATAATGTCTGATACAATGTCTTCAACACCGCTTTTTGTGTTGATATCACGGGTAAGGATATCCTCTTTTTTAGCATCAGCCATATTTATAATCTTAATCATTTTTTATCCTCCTGAAGTCTTACTTTCAATTTTTCCGTAAGCTCGTTAATTGTATCCTGTTTAAATCTGTAAGAAGATTTGTTAGCAATAAGACGAGCACTGATGGGAAGAATCTTCTGAAAAACAGAAAGATTGTTTTCTTTAAGAGTTGTTCCTGTTTCAACAATATCAACAATAACATCTGAAAGACCTAAAAGAGGAGCAATTTCGATTGAACCATTAAGCTTGATAATATCAATTTCACGGTTAAAAGATGCGTAATATCTTTTGGCAATATTGGGAAATTTTGTTGCAACACGGATAGGTCTGTCAGGGTCTTCAACATAATCGTTTTTAGCAGCAACGCACATATTGCATTTGCCGATGCCGAGGTCGAGAAGTTCATACACATCGAAATCGCCTTCATCAAGACAATCCTTGCCTACAATACCGATATCAGCAGCACCGTGAGCAATATAAACTGCAACATCCGACGGTTTAACAAGCAAATATCTTACACCGTTTTCGTGGTTTTCAAAAACAAGTTTTCTGTTATCTTCATAAATCTCTGCACAGTCATAACCGATTGAAGAAAGGAGGTTATAAACTTTATCGCCGAGACGTCCTTTAGGTAAAGCAATGTTCAGCATTATTTTTCCTCCTTAAGTGTGCCATCAAAAGTGTAGAGCGTTCTGAAACTGTAGTCTGTGGGGATTTTATGTTCAACTCTTACTGAATGTCCGTCAGAAATGAATTTTTTAACTACAGAAAGAAGTTCAGCAGAATTTCCGCCATTGTTGATAATAACAATTTCTGTGTCATATTCTTTTTTATTCGGATACCACAGATTAAGGTTATCAAGATAAATAGCAAAACC
>JAZRQI010000152.1:0-3009 GCA_045649705.1 Acutalibacteraceae bacterium | reverse complement strand
ACCTTTGAAACTGTTCAGAAGATGAATGCAAAGGCCAAACGCAGAGCACCTAATCCCGAGCATGCTGAAAAGAATATGTTCTGCGGATTGTTATATTGTGCTGATTGCGGAAGTCCGTTATGGTTCAATGTCAATCATCCTAATACTGATATCAAGTATTTTATGTGTTCCAATTACAAAGGTCGCAGAGGCACTTGTGAGGGTACACATTATGTCAGAGCCGATTCTTTAGAGCAGATTGTGTTGCTTGAGCTGAGAAGTCTTTCAAGCTTTCTTGCCGAGGATGAAGAAGCATTTGTTGATATTCTTGAAGCTAAAACAAATAAGAGTATTCTTGACCAACAGAAGTTTCTTGAAAGCAGTATTGATAAATCAATCGCAAGAACAAAAGAGGTTGCTGTGATGTATGAAAAACTCTTTGAAAAGCATATCAACGGAGTTGTCAATGAAGAAAGCTTTATGCAGCTCTCTCAGAAATATGAAGCAGAGCGTGATGAACTGAAAGTAAAAATCAGGCAATATCAGGAAGAGCTTTCAGAGATAGAAAATCTCCGTACAAGCAAAGAGCAGTTCACGTTAGCAGTCCGAAAGTTCATGCAGATGGAAACATTAACACCTGCACTCTTAAATGAATTGATTGAGAAAATTGAAGTTCATTCCATTGAGGGTAAGGGCAAGAACAGAACGCAGAAAATTATTATTCATTACCGCTTCATCGGGGTTATTGAAAATCCCGTAAAAGAGGAAAACATAGTCCTCGAAGCAAGACAAGGCGTAGCCGTGGAATATCTCACGGCATAACAAAAAAGAGCAGGTCAAAGCCTGCTCGATACATAACAAACATATATTATTTAACTATGAGGAAATGAAAAAAAGAAAAGTGAGTATTCACTTGTGTAATGAATACTCACTATGGTCGGAGTGACGGGACTTGAACCCATGGCCTCCTGGTCCCGAACCAGGCGCGATACCAAACTTCGCCACACCCCGATATTAAGTTTTGAGACATTACTGCCCATAAGACTAAAATATTATATAACATCTCAGTAATAAAATCAATACCAAAATCAAAAAAAGTTTATTTATCCGCAAAAGAGTAATTTTGTTTATTTTAATTATGAATATTCCGTTGCTTTAATCAGAAAAGTATGATATATTTATACAGTATATTTGTGAGAGTAGGTGAGAATATGGACTTATATATTGCACGTCACGGAGAATCTTTGGGCAATACCGGTGAAAAGAATTGTGTTGACCCTGAGTTGTCCTGTCTGGGACATCAGCAATCCTGTCGTCTTGCCGAGCGTATGAAAGATATTCACCTTGATGCTATAATTTCAAGTCCTCACATTCGTGCTGTTGAAACTGCATCAAAAACTGCAAAGTTGAAAGATATGGAAATTGAGATTTTTCCTCTTCTGTTTGAGGTCGGTACTTATGCAGGGTATGAGGGTATAGGTCTTTCAGAGCTGAAAAAGATTTATCCTGAAATCAGAATGTATTCTGACGGTAAAGAATATCCCTTATCTCTCACGGAAGAAAACAGGGAAATTACATATAACAGGGCAAAGGAAGCAATAGAACGAATCAGAGCAAGGTTCGGTGCAGATGCAAGTGTTATGCTTTTTGCTCACGGAAGTTTTAATAACTATCTGACAAGTGCTGCAATAGGTTTTGAAGTCAGAGATGATTTCAACTTCTGTCAGGAAAACACAGGACTTACCTGTATCAGGTTTGTCAAAGACAACGGTAAAGACAAAACAAAGCTTGAATTTTCAAATGATTATTGCCATCTGTTATAACAGGTTGGTTTTATAAAACTAAAAATCAGAGGTGTACTTATGAGTCGTTATGATGAAGCAAAAGCAAAATACTTAAAACAGGGTATTGATGTTGATAAGGCTATCGAAACCCTTAAAAATATTCCTATCAGCATTCACTGCTGGCAGGGTGATGACGTTACGGGATTTGAGAATGTAGGCGGCGCTCTTACAGGCGGAATCCAGACAACAGGTAATTATCCCGGTAAAGCAAGAACTCCCGATGAGCTTATGGCTGACTTTGAAAAAGCAATCAGCCTTATTCCCGGAAAAAAGAGAATCAATCTTCACGCAAGTTATGCTATTTTTGACGGTGAAAAAGTTGACCGTGATGAGCTTAAACCCGAACACTTTAAAAAATGGGTTGATTTTGCAAAGAAAAATGATATCGGTGTTGACTTCAACCCCACATTTTTCAGCCACGAAAAGGCAGCAGACAGCCTGACTCTTACAAGTACCGATGACGAAAAGAGAGAATTCTGGATTAGACACGGCATTGCATCAAGAAGAATTGCTGCATATTTCGCAAAAGAACTTGGAACACACTGTCTTAACAACGTGTGGATTCCTGACGGATACAAAGAAATTCCCGCTGACCGCTTAGGTCCCAGAATGAGATTAAAAGACAGCCTTGACAGAATTTTTGAGGAGAAGTTGGATGGTGTTGTTGACTGTATCGAAAGTAAGGTTTTCGGTATCGGTCTTGAAGCATATACTGTAGGTAGTAACGAATTCTGTCTTTCTTATGCAGCATCAAAAGAGGGAGTTTACTATCTTCTTGATAACGGTCATTTCCATCCCACAGAAGTAGTAAGTGACAAAATTCCCAGTCTTCTCGCATTCTTTGATAAAATCCCGTTGCACGTTACACGTTCTGTAAGATGGGACAGCGACCACGTTGTGATTCTTGAAGATGAAATCAAGGAAATCGCAAAAGAAATCGTGAGAAACAAAGCAGAAGAAAAAGTGCTTATCGGACTTGACTTCTTCGATGCAAGTATCAACCGTGTAGCAGCGTGGGTAATCGGCACAAGAAATATGCAGAAAGCACTTCTTTATGCACTTCTTCTTCCCAACGCTAAGTTAAAAGCACTTCAAGATGTAGGAGATTTTACAGAAAAACTTATGCTTGATGAAGAAATGAAAACATATCCTTTCGGTGATGTATGGGAAGAATATTGCAGACAGT
>JAZRQI010000151.1:0-12246 GCA_045649705.1 Acutalibacteraceae bacterium | reverse complement strand
CGGCTTTCAGTCAGAAGAAGTTCAAGCAGCTCAAGACGACTGAGCTTTTTCAGTTCTTTGTCAGTCACTAAATCATCTTCCTCGTAATTTTTCATTTGAAAATAGATATACACACTAAATATTATCACATATAAACGTTTTTTTCAACTAATTTTTCATATCTTTTTTTGTTTTTCAGCAAAAAAACAGGTGTACAAACAATTTAAGACTAACTTTCTGTTTCTCAAAATATTTTTTCTGACGGACAGTAGTGAGTTTTTATACTTCTAACATTTTTCTAACAACTCAAAACCTTTTGGTAAATTCGTGTTTAAACTGCCATATTCCCAGTAGAATCAAGGAGAAGGGTTTTAGGATTTTTTATCTAAAACCGCCACAGAATTGATTCGGTGATTGATTTTTTAATACAACATGCTATAATACAGTTAGTAGCAAAACACAATCGGTGCAAATCAAAACAAAACGTTATGAGGGGTATTGATATGAAAAAAATTATTTTGAGTTCGGTTTTAATATTATGTATTATTTTCTCACTTTCTACAGTCAGCTCAGCACAAACTCAGCCGACATTTGAACCGCTCGTCTATCCTGATGAGGCAATTACTGTTTTCAGTGAAGAAATGCTCGACAGAGTATCAACAGGACCCGACTATGTTTCAAACCGCGGATACGACGAAAACGGACTTTATATGTCACCGTACTGGAGTTGTAAGATTTCAGAGCAAGATATTCCTGTATATGCTGTGATGAGCTATGACGAAGATATAAACAGAGGTGTTCTGCAATCGGTTGTTACGATTTATGTTAAGGATTTCGCCGACGGAATTGACATTAACCTTGTTTCAGAAAAAACGCAGATTGAGTCAGCAGTTATTCTTCCTGCAAAGCTGGGTGCTACTCCCCTTACTGAAGGTAATTATGTCAGTTTCACAGCAACGAAGACGGGTGCATATACCTGCCTTATCAACGGCGACTCACTCTCTGATGCAGTTACGGTATTTGTAAAAGAGTATACTGATGAAAACGCTGAAATAGCTGAATACATAAATCAGTACGGCAAAGACAGAGTCAAAGTTTTCCCCGCAGGATTTTACGAGGTAGAATATATTGACACAAGTGATTGTGATGTAATTTATTTCTGCAAAGGCTCGTACATTTCTGCAAAGCACCTTTATGACGTACGCAGTGATGAGGAGGCAGCAGCATTACCCCACAGAAATACTTTTCTCGATATTTATTCAAGGGATGGCTTTATAATTGATGGGTCAGGCACTATTGATTTTAACCGTATTGACCGTAACGAACGCTCACTTATGAATGTATCGCTCAGCAAAAACTGTAGTTTATCGGGTCTTACCTTTATCAACCCGCCCGTATGGACTGTTACCGTTTATGCAACATCGGACAGCACCATAGACGATTTCACAATTTTCGGCTATCGCACAAACAGCGACGGTATAAATATCTGCGGTTGCGAAAACATGGAAATTGCCAACTGCTTTGCAAGAAATGGTGATGACTGCTACAGCGTAAAAACAACAAATGCAGATTTTGCAGCAAGAAATATTACATTTGAAAACTGTATCGGCTGGAGTAACAAATGCCGTTGTTTTGGTATAACAGGAGAAGTTTATGCACCTATTGAAAACATAACTTTTACAGACTGTGATGTACTTTACAGAAATGCAAACTGGGATAATAACCGAGTAGCCTCTCTTACTGTTGCAGTTGAAATGGGAGGTGCACCCATAAACAACGTTTTGTTTGAAAACATTAACATATACCGTGATGACGGACGAGCTTTCTATTGCACCGTAAATAACGACATAGAAAACTGCAATATAAGCGGAGTTGTTTTCAAAAATATCACATACAATTCTGCCACGCGTTCAAAGATTGCTTCCATTCAGAGCCTGAACGGCTCCGAAACGGAATTCAAAGCGTTCATTTACAGGTTGCTCAGGTTTTTCCTGCCGATGTTTGAAGAAAACTTCAGTCACCTTATCCCCGGCAACAACGATGTTGAAGTAAAACTTGAGAATGTTGTTGCAAACGGCAGGAAACTTAATCGTTTTAACCTGATTTTCAATATTGAAACCAAAGGAAACGAAAATATATCCTTTTAGCAGTAAGTACTTCACCTGAAAAGTTGAAAATTATGATGCGGGCGTGGTATAATCAACTCAACAAAATAAGAATTTGCAGGTGTAAGTAATGGGAGAGAAACTATCAGAAATGACTTTGGAAGAACTGTGGCACTTATTCCCTATATATTTAACAGAGCATCAACCTTGTTGGCGAGAATGGTATTCCGAGGAGGAATGTCTATTGAAAAAAGTCCTTTCTTCAACTGAAAGAATAAGTCATATTGGAAGTACTGCCATTCCGTCTATTTGGGCAAAGCCAATTATTGATATTCTTGTAGAAATTCCAAAGGGAAGCAATTTGCTTAACTATAAAGCCTTGATAGTAAATAACGGTTATATTTGTATGTCACAAAGTGAGAATCGACTGTCTTTTAATAAAGGATATACTGAGAACGGGTTTGCTGAGCGAGTGTTCCATTTGCATTTGAGATATGCAGGCGATAACGATGAATTGTACTTTAGGGATTACCTCATTGAGCATCCAGATGTCGCAAAGATATACGAGAAATTGAAATTGGGCCTGTGGAAAGAATACGAACATAATAGAGATGGATATACAAATGCCAAAACCGAATTCGTGCAAAAACACACCCAAAAAGCAAAAATGATATACGGCAACCGATATTAACAAATCCCAATTTGCAAAATCGGATAAGGTTTAAGAAGCACTTAGTTCTATAACCATTTTACCTTTTCGCTCTGACATTTCTTGATTTTAAAGAATTGAATGATTACTCATTTGACGATGACAATGAAGAATAAAAATAATGCCCTCGGATGTTTAGTCCGAGGGCATTTATTATTTCACAACTTTATATAAACTTTTCTGGTTTTTTGGGAGCCACCAGAGTTTGTAGCAACTGTATCAGCATTCGTCTTCAATAAATCCGTAATATTTACCCAGCCAATATGCGGTAGTGTAAACGTAACAGCTTTCAATCAAACGTGTACCGTTTGCCACATCTTCATCAAGGAAATCATAAGGGTTACGGTCATATTTTGTAATTGAACGTTCATCGGGCATAAGAAGCTTTGAGGTTTCTTTTTTGCCGCTGAGACGCTTTATGCTTTTCACATCCTCACGGTTTGTAACATTCACACTTGCTGCGAGGTTTGAAACATTCTGTCTTCTGAACCAATCAGCCAGCATATCCGTGTCAATTTCATCATCAGGACAGCTGAGCATAAACATAAAATCATATATGGGATTATGCTCTCTTCGGATTGTTCCGTTCCAACCACGTAAACCTTTTCTGTATATTTCTTTGAGTTTTTCATTCTCTTCAAGCATAATAAGAAGCCAGAATGCACCGGCAGCTACAATATGGTCGCCGTACATCATTCCCTCAACAGGCTCTCTGTGACAGATTGCAGAAAGCACTTTAAGACGTTTTTCGTGGTCAGTAGAAATCTCTGCATAATTATTTTCCTTTATAAGTCGGTTATAGCTTTCTTCCCACTCACCTTTTTCTCCTGTTATTGCCATTGTAACCTTGTGGTACATAAGAATTTCTGCTGTTTTGAGCGGTGCATCTGCCCAACCTATACCGAACCTGAAATGCTTCTTATCCCATCTGCCCCATTTTGTGGGTTTGCCGTTACATTCCATAAGTCTGTTACCGTTACCGATAATATGACGGAGTGTATTTTTAGCAGATGTTTTTATAATTTCATCAAGCTCCGGGTCTTCTTCCCCTAAAATAAGATGTGCAAAATACATCAGCATATAATGAGGTGTGATTTCGTCACTGCTTGTGTCACCCTTATAGACGATGCCTTCAATGGTGTGACCCTCATCCTCATAAAGATGGGCAAGTCTTTTCGGAACACAGTACACAGCAGGAATCACAAAACCGTCAAGTCTTCTCTTTCTTGATTCCGTAGTAGAAAGGCAGACGGCTTTCCCGTTTTCAATGCGATAGAATAATCCGTCATCGGGAACAGGCTCATCGGGTGTTAAAAATGTTCTTGCAACAAAGCCGTTATCACGGCAGGAAATGCACATAAGAAGCTGACAGGCTTCCGTGGCACGGACAGCACTCATCTTTGCCCGGACACTCAAAGGATGCTCTTTGCCGTATTTCTCTCTGTAATAAGCGTATCTGAAAAGCTCACCCATTGCAAAAGCTGCCGTAAATGCACCTGAGTTGTCAGAATGTCCGTAGGGAAGACGTGAATCAGGGTCGCGGTCTTTTGTGAGGTAACGCTGTGTTACAAGACCGTGCCTGTCTATGTATTTATGAGTTTCATCTGTAAGACGCTTTGCCTTTTCTTCTGCAGTAATTTTCACAAGACGGATGTGTGAAACCGCAGTTTCAGTCAGCACCCATACGCTGTCTTCTTTTGTGTCGGGAGCATAGACAGAAAGCACCTTGTTATCAGCAAGATGCCTTTGGGCAGAAAAAAACATAACTTTATCAGCCTTGTATTCTGCATCCGGCTCGAAGCGAGTCAATCCGTTATCTGCTCCCATCCACAAAGCCTTGTCAGTTTTTGCATAACAGGTGTAACTGTTTTTCTTTGACGGCAAATCTTCACGGATAGATGTAAGCTCATCAGGCACACCGTTACCCATATTTTCAAATAAAAGTTTCGGTACGGCAGAGTCAGTTTTTTCATAAATTTTAATTTCTCTTGCGAGTACAAAGGGAAGTTTTACAGTTTTCATAGCTTTATTCCTTATTGTTTATTATGAATAAGTATTATTGCTATAACTATTATAACTTTTTTGACCGATTTGTCAAAGTCTGATATTTATAATTACAAGGATAAATGACAAGGTGTGATTACAGTTTACACTTTTTGTCGCCATTGAATTGAGAACTAGAATTACATATCACAAGTTTATAAACATTTCAATAAATATACAAAGTAAAACAGCATCAGGCGACGGAGTCAACTGATGCTGTTTGATTTTTTATTTTTCTGCTTCCATTTTTTCGAGAGATTCCTTTACGAAGAAGCTGCCGCCGATAGCTGCGATTTTATCGAAAGCAAGGAACTCGTCGATGTTGCTTCTGTCAACACCGCCTGTAGGGATGAATTTAATCTGCGGGAAAGGAGCTGCAAGAGCTTTAAGTGCTTTAAGTCCGCCATACACGTTTGCAGGGAAGAATTTCACAGTAGTTATACCCTTTTCAAGTGCTGCCATTATCTCGGTAGGTGTTACACAACCGGGATAATAGGGAACGTTTCTCTCATTACAGATATCTGCTACTGCAGGAGAAAAGCCGGGAGAAACAATAAAAGTTGCACCTGCTTTAAGTGCTGCTTCGCACTGCTCTGCATTGATAACTGTACCTGCACCGATTTCCATATCGGGATAATTTTTCACAGCATATTCAATAGCCTCTGCTGCACAGGCAGTACGGAATGTGATTTCCGCACAGTTGATGTTATTATTTTTGAGTGCAGTCAATATTTTGTCAGTTTCTGACATTTCTTTGATGACTACAACGGGAATATATTTTTCCATAAATAAGTCTCCTTTTTAATTATACACCTGAGTATGCTGCAAAACCGCAGTCAATGGGAAGAACCACACCTGTGATTGCAGATGCTGATTTTTCATCACAAAGGAAAAGTGTAGCACCGAGAAGCTCTTCTGCATCAACATATCTGTGCATAGGTGTGCCGTTCAGAATTTTTGCGCTTCTTGCAGTGGGAGTACCGTCCTCATTAAAGAGCAACGACCTGTTCTGATTAGAAATCAGGAAACCGGGAGCAATTGCATTACAACGGATACCTGTACCTGCGAAATGAGTTGCAAGCCACTGTGTAAAGTTGGAAATACCTGCTTTAGCTGCAGAATATGCGGGGATTTTTGTAAGAGGAGTGTAAGCATTCATTGAAGAAATGTTAAGAATACAACCGCTCTTTTTATCTATCATATCCTTTGCAAAAACCTGAGTGGGAAGAAGTGTTCCCTGGAAGTTGAGTTTGAACACAAAGTCAACACCGTCTGCCTGTAAATCGAAGAAAGACTTACCGCCTTCCTTTGCTTCGTGCTGATATTCGTTGTCTGTTGTTGCACGGGGGTTGTTACCGCCTGCACCGTTAACAAGAACATCGCATTCACCAAGGTCTTTAAGTACTGCTTTGTGCACTTCTTCAAGGTTTTCTGCATCAAGAACGTTTGCTTTGTAACCTTCACAGATATAGCCTTCTGCTTTGAGTTCATCAGCCATTTTCTTTACTGCTTCTTCATTAAGGTCAAGGGCCGCAACCTTTGCTCCTGACTTTGCAAAAGCTCTTGCCATAGCACCGCAGATAACACCGCCTGCACCTGTTACGACAACAACCTTGCCGCTGTAATCTACATTAAGAGGAAGATTTGCCATTTTACATTCTCCTTATTTATCAAATTTATCAAGGCTGTCCCATACACCAAGCATATACATAATACCCAGTGCACGGTCATAAAGTCCGTATCCTGGACGCACATTACCGGGGCCTTCTCCCCAGAGATGTCTGCCGTGGTCAGGACGGATATAGCCTTTGTATCCGCCGTCGTGATATGCCTTGAGGATTTCAAGAATACCTGTATCTCCATCGCAGTCACGGTGACTTGCTTCAGAGAAATCTCCGTTTTCAAAATGCTTTACGTTTCTGATGTGAGCAAAAGCGATTCTGTCACAATGCTTACGTACAATCTCCGCAACGTTGTTGTTGGGGTCTGCATTAAGACTGCCTGAGCAGAGTGTAAGACAGTTATATTCATCATCAACCATTTTCAGGAAACGATCGATATTTTCTTCGTTGATGAGAAGTCTGGGAAGACCAAAAATATCCCATGGCGGGTCGTCCATATGAATTGCCATTTTGATATCGCACTCACGGCATACAGGCATAATTGCTTCAAGGAAATATTTGAGATTTGCCCACAATTTTTCGTGGTCAACACCCTCGTAAGCCTTGAAAAGTTCGTCAAGCTTTGCCATACGCTCAGGCTCCCAACCGGGGAATGACATATTGTATTTCTCAGTAAAATCAAGAATATACTTTGCCATAGCGTTGTAGTCATCCTGAATCATATTCTTTTCATAGAACAAAGCAGTTGAGCCGTCTCCTACTGGGTGGAAAAGGTTACTTCTTGTCCAGTCGAAAATGGGCATAAAGTTATAGCAGATTACCTTAACACCGAACTTTGAAAGGTTACGGATTGTGGTTTTATAATTTTCAATGTATTTGTCGCGGGTGGGAAGACCGATTTTGATATCATCGTGAACATTTACCGATTCAACAACATCCATATTGAAGCCGTATTCATCAAGCTGACGCTTTACTTCGGCAATCTCATCTTCTTCCCACACTTCACCCGGCATTTTGTGGTGAAGCGCCCATACAATGCCGTCAACACCGGGAATCTGTTTGATATCTGATAATGTGATACGGTCATTTCCCTCACCGTACCAACGGAAAGTCATTTTCATAATTACTTCTCCTTATCACCTGGATTATGAATTATTATACTCCTATATTCAAAAAAAATCAACAGGTCAATCTGTAAATTCAGATTGACCTGTGTTGTTATTTTTATTATGCTTTGGTGCACCGTGCTGCAACTCTTGTTCTGCCGCCGTCTATTTTGTACTCTCCATATCTGTGAACGTTATTATTGAATCAGCATCCAATCCGCTGATATAGCCGAAGTATCTTCTGTAATTATGGGCACAGATTACAAGATTATGAATATATCTATTTGTACAATAACGAACAAATCCCATTAAAAACAAAACTGACACCATTTCAAAAACGATGTCAGTATGTTTCTTAAATGTTAATATTTGCTACCATAGTGATACTTTTTTACTGTCCGCACAAAACGAGGCAAATTCGGGTCAGGTGGTTAAAAGTATTTTTATCCGTAGTACTTTTTGCAAAACAATTTATTGAAAACATATTCTTATAACATAAATTTACATAGCAATCTTATGTCTTCCTAATCGCTTCGCTTTTATCATTCTACATTGGATGGTTTTTAGTGTTTTTTTGAATACAAAAAAATCTTTCTTGCAACAAAATTCCATACGAATACAATAATTGTTGCAATCACTCTCGAAATCATATAATTCAAATGTACAATATCAGTGAAAAAATACATTATTCCTATTGTAAAAGCCAATCCTATCAAACCAATAACAGCATATGATGTGAACTCAGCAACAAAACTGAACTTGGCTTTTTCTGCACTAAAAACAAAAATTTTAGACAGTATAAAATTACATATCAATCCGGCCACAAATGCAAGCACTGCCGAAATAAGATAATATAATCCGCATTCGGTAGCCAAAAATTGTATCGACCAGTCAACAACAGTTGCTATTCCACCCACAAATACATAACGGAAGAATTGAATCATCCCGTTTTTTGTGGGCTCAAAAAGTAATTTTTTGAACTTAAATTTAAATATCAGTTCAAACAATTCTTTCATACTTTATACACCTTTTCTTTTAAATATGTTTTTAAAAAACAACCAAATCTCATACAAACCATATGCTGCAAACATATTTGTAAACATAGAACAAGCAAGGCGAAAACGTGAATATGCCCCGATTCCAACCGGTTGACATAAAACAACAATATTATATGCAAGCACACCAACTATCAACAGAGTAAGGATCCAATCCTTCTTTAGATTTTTAATAGTTCCCAAAACTGCCAACGCTGCAAGCAACACAAGCAACATTACGTCTAAAGCCAAAACAGACAAAACGCCAAATGTTTCTGCATCCAAAATGCTTAAAACACTTGATATGATGTCTCCACCTGACTTTATACTTGTAATAACATCACTAAGAGAATTTGACACAAAAGAAAACGACATAACACCCGGATAGGCAACTAAATATAAACAATTTTTCATACAGCAAGTTATATAATATGGTAAATCAGACATGATTAACTCCATGCCTCTCTTTCTGTATGCATCATATTTTGGCATAGTTTCGAGATAAGGCGTAAGTCCGTCATCTTTATGTTCACGCAGTGCCGTATTGGCTTCATAATATGTTAATCCATTCTGCTTGGCATATACCTCAGCTGAGTTGTAGATATATATATTTATATCACTTACACTTGAATACCCCGGATAGTCTGCAACTCTTTCGTTACGTTCTGTCCATAATGCAATGCAAAGCGAAGAAACAAGAGAAATACAAAGAGCACTAATAATAATCTGTTTATATTGGCGACAAACAAGTGCTACAAAAGCTGCGCCAATAGCCAAAGCAAACGGCAAAAACATAATCGAAGGGCGAACAAGAACATTCATCGCAAGCAATACAGAAGAAACACCTAATGAACATAAATCTTTTTTTTCAGTTTTGTTTTTAATTGAAACTATATAACGCGCATAGAAATAAACAGAAATCACCAATAAACTTTGAGAAATGCTGTCTGTAAGCACTAGATAACAATAGTATACATCAAGAGGATTAAGTGCTGCTATAATCACTGCAATATATGCCACAACACGATTATCTATAACAAGCATTGCAAGTTTATGTAAATAATATATCGACAGCACATTTAACAAAGCCTGAACCAGAACAATCCCGTAATAAAATGAATTCCCAAAAAGAAACATACACAATGACAAAACAAAGGGATATCCCGGTGTTCTTAAAGGAGAAACGCCAAAAGTAAAGTCCTTTACAAATGACCATGCAACATTAACATATGAAGACGTGTCAGCAACTTCTCCTGTTCCGCCTGTAGAAACATATATTGCGAAAAACAAAAGTCTTAATAACAATGCACCAAGAAGCACATAAAAAAGATGATTATCAATACCGAGAATTTTTTTGTCTGAAAAACTGTTGTTGATTTTATTTACTTTCATGATATGACTCCTCTGTATTTACATTCCAAATAGAAGACTTATCAGAACAATTGTTTAAAATACACTTTACCGTTTCGAAAGATGTAACCATAGAATGATCCATATTATTATATCTATGCTGTCCGTTTCTTCCCACACAATAAAGATTGTCATAATCATTAAGATACTCTATAACTTTGTCAAGCTGATTATATGTATCAAAATATGCAGGATATGCTTTCTTGATTTTTTCACAATGATAATCTAACACCACATCTGAATCGATTACGCCCATTTCAAGAAGCTCATTAATAGCAAAATTAATTCTTTCTTCATCAGACATGTTCCAAAAGTCATCGCCCTCTGCACAAAAATATTCCAGACCAATCCATACATTTTTTTCCGGCTCACGCACCATATATGGTGACCAGTTATTAAAAATCTGAATTCTGCCCAGTTTGACCCCATGGTCCTGAATATATATCCAACAATCAGGCACTATATTATTGAGTGTTTTCATATTAGTTTTATTAACGAGATTTAACTTATTAACAAGCAAACCAACTGTGATAAAATCACGATAAGGAAGCCCCATAGCAATATCTCTTATGTTTTGGGGAACCTTGGGTTCAAAACCATCAATAAGGTCTTTTACGGGCATTGAAGAAATAAATATATCCCCCGCAAGTTCCTCGTATTCATTTTTATCATTTTTATAAACAACAGAAGTAATCCTTCTCCCTTCTGCTTTAACGCTACAAACAGAACTATTCATAAGGATTTTGCCACCCATTTTTTGAATTTCTGCTGCTGTTTTTTCCCAAAGTTGACCAGGACCTAATTTAGGATAAACAAATTCTTCTATAAGAGATGTTTCTACATTCTTTTCACTACCAGGCAAAAGCTTCCCTAATATATCTTTTATAACAGCAGTTATGGAAAGGCCCTTTACTCGCTGTGCACCCCAATCAGCAGAAATATCTCTCGGATGTCTTCCCCAGAGTTTTTCTGTGTAGCTCTCAAAAAACATCGAATATAACTTACGACCAAATCGGTTAATATAAAAATTTTCAAGTGATGTTTCCGGGTGTTTATTTACACAAGAAAAGAGATAACTGAAACCCGCTTTCATTGTTGTTAAAAAGCCCATATTTTTAATAGTATCCCATTTCATAGTAACAGGATAGTCAAAAAAAACTTTATTGTAATAGATTCTTGAAACTCGTTGTCTGAGAAGCATAACCTCGTTGATTTTTTCAGGATCAGGACCACCTGGATTTAATTTTTTATCTCTATTGAGCACCTTATCATCATACGATGGTTCACCCTGAAGCGGAAGCATTGACTCCCACCATTTAGTGACTCTCTCGTCCTTTGAAAAAAAACGATGACCACCAATATCCATCCTGTTACCGTTATGTAAAACTGTTTTCGAAATGCCCCCAATGTCACCAGACTCCTCAAGGATTGTTACACTGTATCCGGCATCAGCTTTCAGTAATTCATATGCTGCTGTCAAACCTGCCGGACCGGCACCTATAATTATAACATTTTTCATAACGTTCTTCCTTTCATATTTCTATTCCAAATCAACTATATTATATCGCCACAACTACCTGTTGTCAATACGTTTTGTATGCAGCAAAACTAACTACTGTGTACATACTGTTCTGTTAATAACTCCGAATTCAGTTATACTGTCTACCGATATTTATATTATTGTCTGACTGCATTCGGGACAAGAAGTTGTTACAACAAACATATTACACCTTTGTTATTTAACTGAAATAATTGTGTTACAATGCTTTTAAAGATATTCTGAAGAGTGGTATTATGGGAATTAGGTTGAACAGAAGCAAGACTTTTCAGGCTTATGATAGCATTGGTGCCAACGGTGCCTGGTGGGCTCAGTTCACAGCGGTAACGGTGTGTATGACGACTTTGCACAAAGAACCGAAAGCTTTGATGCGGGTAGAGCTACTCGGTTTCTGAGTGTTATAAAACCCTACATTGATTCAAAGAGAATTCTTCAGCATGCAGAGGTTTATTCAAAGCTTGATGAAACAATGCATAATTTCTCTGAGTAAATAAAAAAAATCCCGAAACAACAAAAGGTTGTTTCGGGGTTTAATTTATTCTGACAGGAAGTCAAAGGATTTCCTTCCGCTGACGGAGTGTTTTCCGTCAAAAATGTCTATATGTAATTTGTCTTCTGCACCTGCTGATTTATAAACTTTCTTTATTTTACCGTGTGCTTTCTCACTTGCATCGATGGGG
>JAZRQI010000150.1:0-2864 GCA_045649705.1 Acutalibacteraceae bacterium | reverse complement strand
ACTGTCTGGTGCGGTCCTGAAACTCTTGATTTGTCTTTTTCTGCAATAAGAAAAGCCTTTGCACATCAACTGACAAAGGTCTCAGGTATATGGTGGTTTGATATGTGGGGCGGTTGGTATCACGACGAGAAAATTATGTCTGAAATGAAGAAAATGAAAGACATAGCAGAGTCTGCAAAAGAAAAAGAAACTGACCTTTATCCTACACCACAGACAGTTATGCTCATAGACGAAAAAGCCTATCTTAATAATCCGAGAGGAAGTGAATTTTGTCATTCGGTAAACCGGACAAGAATGGCAATGGGTAACACGGGGATTCCTTTTGATTTATGTATGGTTGAAGATGCGGAAAAGGTTTTACATAAATATAAAGTGGCAATTTTTACAGCACCATTACCATCAGAAAGCGGCAAAAAAGCCGTGGAAATATGCGAGAAAAAGAACATTCCTTATGTGCAGACAAATGCTGAAAAACTATTTTTCTCTACAGAAGAACTCCGTGATTTTCTCGTAGCAAATGATGTTCACTGCTATGATGACAAAGGTAACGTTGTTTATTGCGGTAACGGTTTTCTGGGAATCCACTCAGCAGAAGAGGGCGAAATAAAACTAAAATTACCGAAAAAATACGGAGCAAAACCGCTTTTTGGTGCAAACATGAGTGAATGCGAAACAGATGAAATTTCTCTTTATATGAAAAAGCATCATACTGCTATTTTTGAGTTGATTTTTCATTCTTGAAAAGTGTATTATCAGGTGATATAATACAAGTAAAATAATAGAAACAGGTTGTGAAAATATGTCAACTTTACTGTGGCACAATGAGTTTATAGACGATTGGATGTACGCTTTCCCTCTGGGTAACGGCAGGGTAGGTGCAATGCAATACGGAAACCCTGATTGCGAACAGATTGAGATAAATGAAGAATCTCTGTGGAGCGGAAAACGTATTGAAGAAAAATACCATGCATCTCCTGAGACTCTCGCAGAAATCAGAAAACTGATTTTTGAAGAGAAGCTTCACGAGGCTGCTGACCTTGCGCGTAAAACTTTTTTGTCAGACCCTCCCGTTGTACGTTCTTATGAAAGTTTCGGTGAGATTTTTGTTGACTTTTTTGACAAATCTCCCTATACAAACTACCGTAAAGAGTTGGAACTGAGTGAAGCTGTAAGCAGAGTTTTCTGGACAAAAAGCAGAATGAATTTTGCAAGTGAATGTTTTGTAAGCGAAGATTACGATGCACTTGTATATAAGCTTGAAAGTGACGGCAATCCTTTTTCTTGTAAAATAACAATGAAAAGAAAACAGGATGCTTACACAGGTACCATAAAAAAAGATACTCTTATTATGAACGGCAGAACAACCTTTGCAGAAAGTCCCTCTTACGGCGAGGGTGGAGAAGGTATGTCTTTCGGCAGTAGAATAAAAGTAAAAACAGACGGAACTCTTACTGCGGAGCACGATAACATTGTTGTTATTGATGCGACATATATCATTGTTTACGGTGCTTTTGAAACAAATTATAATGTTGAAAAATTCGATATTGACGACAGTATAGATTACAGAGAAAAGCTCAGCAGTTGTATAGAAAAAATTTCTGAGGTTCCTTATGAAGAAATCAAGGCAAAACACATTGAAAGCCACAGAAAATGGTTTGACAGAGTTAGTTTTGAACTTGATTCCATAGACTATAAAGAGATTTCAACTGATGAACGTCTTGACGATTTCGGAGACGGAAAAGATGATAAGGATTTGCTGACACTGTATTACAATTTCGGCAGATATCTTCTCATTGAAAGTTCAGGTAAAAATGCAAAACTTCCTGCTAATCTTCAGGGAATATGGTGTCACGATTTCAATCCGCCATGGGGCAGTGACTTCCACACAAACATCAATCTGCAGATGAACTATTGGCCTGCAGGATGTGCAAACCTGACTGACACGGAGAAACCGTTCATTCATTTTATGAAAATGGTAAGTACTTTCGGCAAGGAAACTGCACAGAAGCTTTTCGGTGCAAGGGGTTGGCTGATAAACCATACTTCCGATGCTTTCGGCAGAACAGGTGTACACGACAGTGTTGACTGCGGATTTTTCCCTATGGCAGGTCCCTGGCTTTGTCTGAATCTCTGGGAGCATTACGAATACACAGGTGATAGAAAATATCTTGAAGAAATTTATCCTATCTTAAAAGGTGCCTGTGAATTTGTTTCAGATTATCTTGTTGAAGATGAAAACGGTAGACTTGTAACGTCTCCGTCAAACTCTCCTGAAAACGAATTTTATTATACAGATGCAAACAGTGAAAAACAGGAGAGTATGCTCACATATGGTGCTACCATTGATTTTGAAATTATTGATGCACTTTTCGCCCGCACAATACACGCAAACAGAATCATTGAAAATGATGAAAAGTTTATAAAGAATCTTGAAGATATTCTTGAAAAATTACCGCCTGTAAAGGTGAGTGAACGCTACGGAACAGTTCAGGAATGGATAAAAGATTATGAGGAAACAGACCCGGGACACAGACACGTTTCGCAGTTGTTCGGACTTTATCCCGGTGATTCGATAAACGAAAGCAAGCCTGAAATTTATGAAGCTGCAAAGAAAACCATTGCCCGCAGAATTGAGAACGGTGGCGGTTCAACAGGCTGGTCAAGAGCGTGGACAATCAGCTTTTATGCACGACTTAAAGACGGCAACAACGCTCTGAAGCACTTGTCTTATCTTCTGAGTGAATGTACGGCATACAACCTTTTTGACGTTCATCCGCCTTTCCAGATTGACGGTAATTTCGGCGGAGTGGCAGGTATTACGGAAATGCTTATCCAGAGCCATCTTGGTACACCTGACAGCAGAA
>JAZRQI010000149.1:0-5350 GCA_045649705.1 Acutalibacteraceae bacterium | reverse complement strand
CCTTCGTGAGAAGTCTGTCTGCAGATTCAATAACCTCTTCTACAGTAACGTTACCTGCAACTGCAAGTGCCATATTACCAAGATTATAAAAATCTTCATAACATTTATAAAGCAGATCTGCGGAAATTTCCGCAATAGATTCCTCTGTTCCTGCAATGTCAATTCTTACAGGATGATTCTTGTACATCGCACAAAGAAGATTGAACAACACTCTCCAATCAGGCACATCACGGTACATTCTGATTTCCTGACCAATAATACCCTGTTCTTTTTCAACAGTTTTCTGTGTGAAATAGGGATGTCTTACAAAGTCAAGGAGGATATCAAGATTCTGTTTGAAGTTTCCTGAACATGAGAAAAGGTAACAGGTTTTGTCAAAAGACGTATAAGCATTTGCAGATGCACCTGTTTTTGCAAATCTTTCAAAAGCATCAAGCTCTTCACTTTCAAAAAGTTTGTGTTCAAGGAAGTGAGCAATACCCTCGGGGATTTCTGTATAATTTTCTTCATTTGTCTTTTTAAAAACAGTATCAATAGAACCGTACTTTGTTCCGAAAACAGCATAAGTTGTTGAATAATTTTCTTTAGGAAAAACGTAAATATTAAGTCCCGATGTATGGTTTATTTTATAATACTTTTCTCCTAAAAGTTCGTTTCTGATTTCTTTTATTTCCATTGCTTATTCCTCCGAAACACTGCCGTCACCTGACAGCATATAGATAGTATCAAGAGTAACTTTTTCTGCGGCACTTCTGATTTGCTCCGCAGTAACACTGTTTATCTTCTTAGCATAATCCTGAGGAAGAATAATTTCTTCATCAAGCACACGTGTACCCACCCAGGCATCGATGCTTTCTGGAGTATCTCCCACAGACATAAAGGCATCTGTAAGACCTTTCTTTGAATTCTCGATTTCCTCTCCCGTAAAGTTTCCGTTTTTCATATTATCAAGTTCTGCGAGAATCGCATCAGTTGCTTTCTTTTCGTTTTCATCCTCAATACCGCTCTGAATTATGATAATACCTTTATCTTTGGAGAAACGTGCCGAGCAGTAATAGCAAAGGCTCATTTTTTCTCGTACATTCATAAAGAGTTTTGAGTAAGGTCCTCCGCCGAACATATCTGCCATAACTCTTGTGGGGAAGAAATCTTCTTCACTGCTTTCAAGACCTGTTCTCAGACCCATTACAAGTTTTCCCTGTTTTACAGCAAGCTTCTCATCAACCTTTTTCACTTCTTTTGCTGATGATTCAAACTCTGTTTCAATTTTCACCACATTGCTTCTGTCAATTGATGAGAATTTTTCTTTAAGAAGTTCTTTTACACTGTCATCAATCTGACCGACAAAATTAAACTGAATAATAGCGTTTTCAAGATATGCTTTCCAGGAAGCAAGAAGTCTTTCGTTTGTTACGTTTTTAATCTCGTCACGCTTACCAAATCTGCCCACACCGTAAGGTTTGCCTTTGAACATTTCTTCGATAAGTCTGTCTTTTGCATAGATTCTCTTTTCACTGAATTCTCCGTCAATTTTTTCAATGAGAAGTCGTTTTTCAAGTTCAATATCTTCCTCGCAGAAATTTCCGTTTTCAAGTTTGGGGTCAAAAAGAACATCAAGGAGAAGTTCTGTACAACTTTTTGAAATCCCCTCATCTGACAAAGCAAATCTGTCACTGACGGAAACTATTCTGAAACAGATATCCTGACTGTCACCGTTTTTGGAAATTCCGCAGGCAAGAGATGCACCGTAAAGCTCCGCAAGACGTCTGTTAAGCGAAGTCATTGAGGGATACTTTGCACATCTTCTTCGCAGAAGATAGCACAGAAGTGAATTTGCCTCCATATCGCTTTCAAGGGGCAGAATAATATGAACACTCATTATGTTTGTTTTGAAATGGTCTGCTTTGACGAAGCAGGCTCTGACACCCTTTGCTATATCAATTTTTTCAATATTTTCAATCATGCCGATACCCTCGTTTCAATGAAAAATTCTAAGTTTTATTATACCACAAACAAGCAGATTTTTTCTACTGTTTTAGCAATTTATTTTGTAAAAACTTTATTGACATTTTTTGCATTATAAAGTATAATCTTCCTTGTAATTCATAAATGGTGGAGTCTGTCATAAAATGCAACAGCATTTTATTTTATGAGTTATTATTTCTTAGGGTAACTATGAAATCTGACAGAACTCCTTTTCGGAGTTCTTTTTTTATTTTCAGACAGCCACTAATAAAGTATATAAGGAGTTGTCAAAAATGAGTCCTATCACAATTGCCGCACTTGCAGTATTCGCTCTGACATACGTAATGATGCTGGCGTTCCAAAAAATCCGTCCATATGTGACAGTAGGTTCCGCAATAGTTTTTATTGCTTTGGGAATTATAGCTGCTGTTAACCCCGCTATTTTCGGAGAAGGTTTCTTTGAGCTTTCATCAGGCGGAAGCTACAGTTATGGTCTTTCACAGGCTCTCGGCGAAATCGACTGGAACGTTATTATGATGATTGCCGGTACAATGGGTACTGTCTATCTCTTCATCGAGTCAAAAATGCCTCAACTTATGTCAGACTTGCTTATTTCAAAAATGCCCAACGTAAAATGGGTTGTTATTGCACTTTCACTTTTCGCAGGTATCGTTTCTGCTTTTGTTGACAACGTTGCAACAGTTCTTATGATTGCTCCTGTTGCCCTTGCTTTCTGCAAGAAGTTGAATATTTCTCCTGTGCCGTCAATTATCTGCATTGCAGTTTCTTCAAATCTTCAAGGTGCTGCAACACTTGTCGGTGACACAACTTCAATCCTCCTTGCAAAACAAGCAGGTCTTGACTTCTCCGATTTCTTCGTACACGACGGTCACGTGGGTATGTTCTGGGTAGTTCAGGCAGGTGCCATAGTCAGTGCACTTATCATTTGGTTCATGTTCAGAAAAGAGAATTCAAAAGTTGAATTTTCAGGCAGAACAAAGGTTGAAGATAAATTCCCCACTTTCCTTCTTGTAGGAACAGTTGTGGCTCTTATCGCAGTTTCTTTCATCCCCTACAAGGACACAGCTCTTCCCGGTCAGTTCTACAAACCTGACATCACAAACGGTGTTATCTGTGTAGCTTTCTTCCTTGTAGGTATTATCCGTGAACTTATTAAAAAGAATACAGATATTGTAAAGAACTCTTTCAAAGAAATCGACTACTACACAATCGTACTCCTTACAGGTCTTTTCGTTGTAATCGGCGGTATCAAGAGTGCAGGTGTTATTGACGTTATCGGTGACGCAATTGCATCTCTCGGCTCAGGCTCAGTATTTGTGGTTTACACAATCATCGTATGGATGAGCGTTATCCTTTCTGCATTCATTGACAACATTCCCTACACCGCAACAATGCTTTCAATCGTTCCCGTTATCGCAGCAGAGGTTGGTATTGAACCTACACTCCTCTACTACGGTCTCCTTTGCGGTGCAACACTTGGCGGAAACCTGACACCTATCGGCGCAAGTGCAAACATCACAGGTATCGGTATCCTCAGAAAAGAAGGTTATGAGGTTAAATCAACAACCTTTATGAAATACGGCATTCCCTTTACATTGGCTGCCGTAATCACAGGATACGTAATGCTCTGGTTAATCTGGATGTAAACAAAATTTATGAGAGTTAAGACCGGGTCTTAACTCTCTTTTTTATTGCAAGAAAAATTCATTTATGTTATACTTATTTTCAAAGAGGTGAGAAAATTGTTTGTGAAAGATAAAGTTTTTTATAAATCACTTTTTTCCATGACACTTACTATTGCTTTGCAGAATGTAATTATCTTCGGTGTTAACCTTGCAGACAGCATTATGCTGGGCAGTTTTTCAGAAGAATCTCTTTCAGGTGTAGCGCTTGTAAATCAGATTCAGTTTCTTTTACAGATGGTAGTTATCGGGGTAAGTGCCGGCACATTGATTTTCTCATCACGTGCATGGGGGAGCAAGGATATTGATACTGTCAAAAAAATTGCTAACATCGCAATGAAAACCGGACTTTTTCTGTCACTTGTGATTTTTATTCCTGTTTTCTTTTTCCCTGAAAACGTCCTTTCTCTCATGTCAAACGAAACGGCAGTTGTAGCAGAGGGTGTAAAATATCTCAGAATTATATGCTTTACATATCCCGTTTTCGCAGCAACAAACATACTTATCTCAACCCTCAGAAGTGTGGAGACAGTCCGTATAGGTTTTTATGTTTCACTCTCAACCCTTATTATCAATGTATGTCTTAACTATCTGCTCATTTTCGGCAACTTCGGTTTTCCGAAACTTGGTGCAAGAGGTGCTGCAATCGCAACAACGGTGGCAAGGATTGTGGAATTGATAATTGTCTGCCTTTACATCAAATTCGCTGACAAAAAAATCGGTCTTAAGCTTTCTGACTACGGCAGAATGGACAAGGAGCTTTTCAGAACATATCTGAAAAAAGGCACTCCTGTTTTGTGCTCCAACACAATGTGGGGACTTGCAATGGCAATCCAGACTGCTATTCTCGGTCATCTGGGACAAGCCACAATAACAGCAGGAAGCATTGCTTCCACAGTTTTCCAGATATTCTCTGTTGTAGTTTACGGATGTGCAAATGCATCAGGTGTACTCGTCAGCAAAATGATTGGCGAGGGCAAAAAAGAAGGCTGCAAACCCTATGTCAAAACATTACAGATAATATATGTTCTGATAGGAGTTGTAACCTCTGTTTTCCTTTTCTGTATTAAAGATTGGATTTTGTCATTCTACGATGTATCTCCTGATGCAAAGGAGCTCACTTCAAGATTCCTGCTGATTCTCTGTGTAACAGTTATCGGCACATCTTATCAGATGTCATGCCTTACGGGAATTGTGGTTTCAGGCGGAGACACCACTTTCATTATGAAAAACGATTTCATCTTTATGTGGCTTATCGTTCTTCCCATGGCGGCAATCTTTGCTTTTGTACTCAAATTACCACCTGAATTTGTTTTCATCGCACTGAAATCAGATCAGATTCTAAAATGCCCTGTGGCATTCATAAAAACCAACAGATACAAATGGATTAAAAAGCTTTAAAAAAGTTCCACTTCACCACTGTGAATAACCTTTGTCTCATTGCCGTCACGAACAATAAGACCCCCGTCAGAAGACAGGTCAACGGCGAAAAACTCACGATTTTCACTTTTGACAAATACTTTTTTTCCTAACATTTCCGAACGTTGTCTCAGGTAATCAAGAATTTCTTCTTCTGTGTATTTTTTGTTCAGAAAAATATCATTAAGATTTTCAATGATTTTTAAAGTTAAATCTTTTTTATCAAAATCATTACCGGTTTCAATTCTGAGTGAAGTTGCAAT
>JAZRQI010000148.1:0-3690 GCA_045649705.1 Acutalibacteraceae bacterium | reverse complement strand
ATCAGCGTCAATTGTAAGGAATGACTCTTCTGCCTTTGCTGAACCCTCGACTGCAAATGCAGGAACATTAAGTTCGTAAGCGGGTTTAACTACGTTTTCTGTAGTGAATGAACCTGAGTGAGGCAGGAATGAATATGTCATCTCGTGTACACCGGGATCACCGAATGTTTCAGGACGGTTACCGCCTCTGTGAAGAGAAAGTCGAAGATTTCCGCCATCAACAGAAATTCCGTACTTACAATCGTTGAGGATGGCAATACCGAAGCGTGTTTCTGAAATATCAGTCCATTTATAGTTACATACTTCGAATTTAGCAACGTCAATTGAGTTGTTGCGTGTTGTAGGTCTCTGAACGTGACCGAACTGGATTTCGTTTTTGACTGTATCGGCCTTAACATCGACATCAAAGCCAGCTTTGAGAAGAGTGTGCACTTCGTTCCAGTCAACAAGTGTATGGAAGTCAACTCTGGGATTGTCAGCGTAGACAATCATATCCTGAGTGATTTTGCTCTTGCAACCGAATGAATATGTACTGCGGATAATAAATTCAACTGCACCGTCAGTCACAACCTCCCTGCTTTCGAAGCCTGTAATGGGTTGGAGTTTGTCCAGTGCATCGTATTCAATATCCCAGTTATCCCAGTAAGCAGGAACATCTTCTGCTGTGAGAAGGGCGTTGAGAGGAGCGCCGTTTTCTTTGCGAAGCTCTCTGCCTGATGATTTATCGATGAAAGAAGAAATGAATCCGTCATCGCCGAGAGTAATTACTGCATATGGAGTTTCAAGAACTTTTCCGTCATATTTAAAGGGGGATTCTGCTTTTACGGGAGTATCTGTAAGTTCTATAACTTTATTTGAGAATGCAGGGATTTTTCCTGTTGCTACTGCAAGAACTTCTTTGCCGCAGACATCTGTATATCTCTGAGAGGGGAAGTCTTTTGCATAACCCTCAGCTTCAATTGTCTGAACATCACTTCTGTCGAATGAAAGAGTGTTGTAAAGTGTCACTGTCCTATCTTTCTTGTCTGTTATTTCTTTTGCATAGTCAAGAGCAGTGTTCTTGTAGCTTGCGAAAATCTCGTCCATTTCCTTGTTGAAAACATCATAGACAGGAGTGATTGATGTGCCGGGAAGAATATCGTGGAACTGGTTTTTAAGAAGAACCTTAAGCCATTTGTCAGCGTTTTCGTTCATAGGTTTACGGGCGAGAACGTTGAAGTATTCCATATCGTGAAGAGCAAACTCTGTTTTACGGTTCTTTCTCTTTATGTCGTGCATCTGAGTGAGAGTACCGCGATGAAGTTCAAGGTAAAGTTCGCCGTCGTAAACAGGCAGGTCATCCTGAATTTCTTCAAGCTTATGCATGAACTGACTTGCGGAACATTCCTGAACCTCGGGCATACCGTCAAGCTTCTTGATTCTGCGGGCAGCTTCAAGCATTGAGTATGAGGGTCCGCCGCCACCGTCACCAACACCGAAAGCGTGAAGTCTGAGGTCACTTGTTTCCTTGAGAGGCATTTCTTCAATAAGCTGAACACCTGCATTAACATCGGGTGCACGGTGAATTCTGTTGAAGTGAGTGAGTACAGAACTGCCGTCAATACCTTTCCATGTGAAGCTGAGGAAGGGGAAGCTGTTAAGCTCGTTCCAGGCAAGTTTTGTTGTATAGAAATATTTACATCCGCAACCCAGCATAATCTGAGGAATGTTTCCGTTATAACCGAATGTGTCGGGAAGCCAGAAACTGTCAGATGTGTAATTGAAATGCTCACGTGTGAACTGCTGACCTTTAAGGAACTGTCTTATCATCAGCTCACCTGAAGTGATGTTACAGTCGCATTCAACATAAACGCCGCCGTTAGGTTCGTATCTGCCCTCTGCAACGCGTTTTTTCATATCTTCAAAAATTGAGGGATAATAATCCTTCATCCACTCACAATGTAAAGCGGAAGACTGAATGAAACGATATTCAGGATATTCTTCCATAAGTGCAAGTGCATTTGAATATGTTCTTGCACACTTTCTCATAGTTTCTGAAGCGGGCCATAGCCATGCTGTATCCATGTGCGAATGTCCTGTAAGGCAGAGTCTGCCGAAAACGCTGTTGCCCTGACCTTTGAACATTTCCCTTGTGATTACCAATGCATCTTCAACTGATTTGTGCCAGATTTCATAGGGAGTGCTTTTGGGATCAAGGATAAGTACATTGAGAACCTTGTCAAGAGTTTTCATTGCACGGTATTTGAGGAAGTTCGTTTTAGGAGCAACCTCAATTGCCTGTGAAAGCTGAATCATATCGAAAACAAATTCGTGGATGATTTCGTCTCTTATACAGATGTCAACACCCTTGTAGGTCTGCTTGTAACTCCAGGGTTCAATATCGGGATATTCGTAGTTGTCAAAAGGAGCAGTACCTGCGCAGAAGTGACCGGTATAGCACTCAAACGCAAGGTCCCAGTTTTTACCGTTTTCGTTCTTGCCGATTCTTCTTACACAGTGTCCGTCACCTGTGAATGTAGATCCTTTTATATTAAAAATACCCTTTGGTTTGCCGTCAATAAAGAACAGCTGTTCAATACCACCTGCGTGGGAAACGGCATAGATATTCTGTCCGTCGTATTTTTCGTCATAGGCAAAAGTACCTTTTACCCAGAGGTTTTCCCATTCCGCGCTGCCCCATACATATTCTTTGCCCAAGGGAATCCAATCGCCTTCGGGAACATTTCTGAAATGTTCTTTTGTCACAAGACCGTAAACGTTCTGAAGTTCTCCGATTTTGACATACATTCTTTCAGCGTAAATGAGTGTAGCCTCTTTAAGTTTGTCATAAGCTTTACTTTTTAAAGGTTCGTTATACATATGCATTTCTCCTTTGCACTTGTTGAATAAAGGATATCATAATTGGTGATTTTAGTCAATTAAAACGTTAAATTATTTTTCTATAAAATTTAATCAATTTTTAATGTTTTAAATACAATTTATTATTGCATAGAGGATTATTAAATGATATACTGTAGATGTAAAAAAGTACCTTTAAAAGATTCTTTAAGGAGGATTCAAAATGAAAGGAACAAAAACAAAGAAGATAATATCTGTACTTATGAGCCTTGTTCTTGTGCTCGGCATAGTACCTCTTAGTGTGTTTACGGCAAATGCCGCAACAGACGGTGTGCTTATGTACAGTGTTTCAGGCGAAGAAGCAACAATTATCGGTTGCGATGCAGATGCTGCGGGAGATGTTATTATTCCCGACACATTGGGCGGTTTCCCTGTAACTGCAATCAGCCTTTACGCTTTTGCAGAATGCGAATCAATTACAGGTGTTTCAATTCCCGACAGTGTGAAAAAAGTAGGTCACTACGCTTTCTCAGACTGTACTGCACTTAAGGTTGTGCTTATAGGAAAGAATGTTACAGAAATGGGAAACAACGTTTTCTCTAACTGTACAGGACTTGAAAAGTTTTCTGTTTCAGCAGATAATGCTGTATATTCAAGTGATGAAAACGGTGTTCTTTATAACAAGAATAAAACAGAACTTCTGATTTATCCTGCATCAAACCTTTCTGCAACATATACTGTAGCTGAAAATGTTAAAACTATTGCTGACAGTACTTTTGCAGGAAGCAAAAATGTAAAAACAATAGTAATCGTTGATAATGTAACAACAATCGGTGCAAACGCTTTCCTCGG
>JAZRQI010000147.1:0-21178 GCA_045649705.1 Acutalibacteraceae bacterium | reverse complement strand
ATCCTCATAAGCCTCGTTAATCATATAACCCTCAAATCTGTTGAGAGACTCCATACAGAGTGTTATTCCGTGATTTGCAGCCATATCGGCAAGCTTACGCATATTTCTGACACTGCGTTCTGTGTCGGCTTTTTTATCAAATCCTGATGCAAAATCAACGGGCCAGTATGAATAAAGTGCACCGCCGATTCTGTCAATACCTGCAAGCTCCATTTTATTGAAAACGTCAGCGTAGAACTTGAAAGCATTTTCCACAAGGGCATTGTCAGTTGATGCAAGGTTGTGTTCAGGTCTGGGACCGTAACCGCCTGAAAGGAGCATTCCGTGTGCTTCTGCGATGTTTTTCAATTCTTTGAAATATGACTCAGGTTTAGTGTGAAAGTCGCCGCAAGGCACCTCTAAAACGTCAAAACCAAGCTTTGAACATTTCTTGATATAGGGCACACAGTCGCCACCCCATTCTTTTTCCCAATATGCGTAATAAATACCGAATTTCATAAAAAGACCTCCGAAAGTTTTCTGAAATAAATATACCATTTTTTCTTTTTCAAGTCAATTATAAATAAAAAATCCCTGTCGGATTGACAGGGATTTTAGTTTGAATTATTTATCTTCCGATACCGAAGATTTTAAGAACGATTGTAAGGAAGTTTGTGAGATAAACACAGATTGTATCGAGAATATCTGCGAAGTTATCTGCTCTGTTTTCGTTAAGGTCAACTTCCACTCCGTAGCCTTCGATTGTGCCGTAGTTGTCATTTACTCCGTCTGAATCGTAAACGAATTCATAAACGATGGGAGATGCAACTGCGATAAGGAAATACTGTCCGGGAGTAACAGGGCCGAGTGCATTTGCCATACCCTTTGTGAAGTTCTTGAAGAGAGCTGAGTCATTTCCGAGAAGTTCGTTGAGTGCACCGAAGAATACTTCGTCATTGACAGTTGAAAGGTCATCAAGGAGAATGAGGTTTACCATTCTGAGAAGAATTGTAACTTCTGTTGAGTAGATTGAGAAATCTTCACCGCCTGCATAGTGGTAAGAAACAAGGTCAGTTGCAAGATCCCAACCGTTTTCGTATTCACTGTCGGGGATAACTACGTTATATCCCTTAGCAAGTTCCTGAACACTGTTTTCGCCGTAGAGAGGCATTTCGAGAAGGTCGGTAAGACCTGTAACTGCTGTGTTTACAAGGTTGTAGAAGATGCTGTCTTCTGCAATACCCATCTGTTCCATTGTAAGTGAACGTGCAAGACGGTACTGAACACCAGCTTTAAGGTATCCCTTTGCAAATGTGTTGAGACCTTTGTTCATCTCAGCAATCATTTCATCTGTGTAGCCGTTTACTGTATTGCGGAGAGTTTCCGTGTCAATCTGTTCAATTGCTTTTGCTTCGTATGTGATTTCCTCTTCTGTCATTGTGAATGATCTGTATTCAAGAGGATACATTGAAAGAGCAGTGTTTGCAAAGTCGTAGATTTTATTGCCTTTGGGGCTTGTGTGAACAGCTACGTCACTGCAATGCTCGTGGCCTGTGAAAACAAGTTTGATGCCTGCATTTGCAAATTTGTTTGCTACTGCAGTGTGGTTTCTGATGATGAAGTTACGGCTGAGGATTCTCTGCATGGGAAGGTGGTCGAGAAGGTTATGGTGCATCATAAGGATGGGGTATTTGCCTTCTGCAACAGCTTTTTTAGCCTGTTCTACAACCCAGTTAACTTTGTCTGATTTCATACCGTCCTCAGTTGACTTTGAGGGGTCATTTGAGTCAACTGTAATAAGGCGGTAATTACCGGGAAGGTCAGTTACATATGAGAAATCGCTTTCACGTTTTTCAAATGCATCGTTGTAACCGAAGTCGCCGTAGAAACGGAACATATCTTCGATTTTGTTGTCGTTTTCGCCTCTGCCGTAGTCATGGTTGCCGGGAACAACGTAAATCTGAATGCCTGTTTCTTCTTCAAAAGCCTTGAATTTTGCAGAAACTGCTTCGTGTTCTTCTTTTTCGATTCTGCCGTCATCAGCCATATCACCGGGGATAAGAATGAAGTCATAGTCTGCTTCTGCAGCCTGTCTTAAAAACTCATCAATGATATAACCGCTTTCGTTATCCATAGCAGCACGTCTGTTTGCGTACCAGAAAATGGGGTGGTCGTTAGTTGCTGTGAGTTCTTCTTCGGGCACGTTGTAGTGAAGGTCAGATGCAACAGCAAATGTTACAACGTCGTCATCAGCCATTGCGCCGATTGCGAATGCAGAAACAAGAATTGAAACTGCAAGGAGGATTGAGATAATTTTTTTCATTTTTTCATATCCTTTCGTTTTATATTTTTATTTATTAAGCATTCCGTGGTACCTTCCGAGCCAATAGGGCAGGGTGTAGGTAGTGGAGCCTTCCATACGGTTTGGTGAGTGATTATTGTTGAGAATGTATGAGTTCTCGTTATATTTGTGAAATGATCGTTCATCGGGGGCTGCAACTGCCCAATCAATACCGCTTGCGGAAAGAACAAACTTAACATAATCGAGAATTCCGGGGGTTTCACTAACTTCGGCAGGAAGTTTGCCGTCAAGTGAATATGAGGGGGTTTTCCACATATCCGTGATACCCAGAGGTGACAAATCAAGCTGAGTAATATCATCACGGTTATTGTTTGATGCTCTGTACCTGACTGTTGAAACAGGATGACGGCTTAAAGACCAGGATGCTGTTTCAAGAATATTGTTGCCGTAAGCATCTTTTATGTTTTTATTGGGATAAGCCAGCTGGTAGATATAATACCAAAGTGGGTTTTCTGTATAGCTTGCAACATCCCACCAGGCATCAAGACCTTCTTTATAGTATGACAGGATTTCTTTATCATTCTCTGTCTGGAAGAGAGTGTAGAAGCCCAGCATTGCCATTTCAAGGTCAGAGTCATTGCATACGATTTTAAGAATAAGGTTATAAAGCTCAGTGCCTGAAAGGAGTTTCAGGGGAAGTGAAAGAAGGGGAGATACTGCTTCGCCGACTACGTTGGAAACTGCTGCTAACATTCTGTCGGATTCCTGAGAAACTACTTTTGCATATTCAAAAGCAGGGTCAAGTGCTGCCATACGGTATTCGTTTTCCCATTTTTCGTAGCCTGTGATGTAAGCGGCAGTTTTGAAAACGCTGAGAATTACCATTGCATGGAGAGGTGCCATAGGAATTGATGAGCTTACGTTGAATGAAGTTCTGCTGAACTTAGACCAGGTTGTAGGCTGACCTGAACCGTCAACAAGCATATATCCGTTGTCAACAAGGTGCTGAGCAAGGTTGTCAATTGCAGTGACCATAAGTTCTTTTAATTCAGGGTCTTCATCTGCAAGAATATCATACATCAGCTTGAAGATGAAAGCGTGACCTACGAGTTCATCTGCACTTGTGTCAGTTTTGTAAATAATATCGCTTTTCAGCGCATCTTCACCTACAAGACTGTTCCAGAGTCTTTCGGGAACTTCGCCTGAAGCGTCTGTGTTAAAGCCTCTCAGGTTTTCGTTATTGAGATAATATCCGTTGCTGTCCGGTGATTTTGTTGAAACACCTGTTGCAGTGTTATCTTCATTTACCTGCCAGTAGATGTTGTCGTAAAGGCCGTAACTTTCTTCTGATTCGAGCCAATAAGTTCTTGCAACGAAGCCTTCAAGAAGACGTTTCTGCTTTGCGAAGTTTACGTTACTGTTTGCTTCGTCTCTTGTACTAGCCCAGGATGAGGGGTCAACAACCGTGTTCATCCCTTTGTTCATTATTTTATCTGCGTTACCTGTGAAAAGGAGATTTGCATAGTTTTTTTCAAAGAGCGATGCCGGGCTTTCGCAGGGTGAGAGATAGGAATAGTTTCCGCCCTCTTTGAGCGCTTCTGCTGAGAGCCATCTGTCAGTGGAGTCACCGGGAAGCTTACCGTTTTCCTGATATCTTACATAAGCATCAATTGTGCCTGTACGCATATGTATGTAATGAAGCATAAGAACTGCTTCTGCTGATTTTACGGCTGTTTCACGTGCTGCGGCAATTTCTTCTTTTGTTGCGGTTGGGTCGCTTTTCAGAGTTGCATATCTCATAAGCTCTCCTGCACCGTACATAGATGTCCAGAGACCGTCGTTATCAGTAGCATCAGGCTTCCATTCATTTCCGTTTTTGAAAGCATCTGCTACAAAGCCTCGTCTCGCAACGTGTTGCTGAGTAGTATTGCTCATTTCGGTTGCTTTTTCTTCACCTGACATTGAAACCATTTCAATGTGGGTATAGCCGTTTGCCATAACAGTCCAGATGCCTTTTTCACCGTCAGAGAAAATAGCAAGAACTTTTCCGTCAGTTGTGTCGGCAGAATAGAAATATCTGTCGCCCATAAATCTCTGTTCACGGTCACGCTCTGTGGGTGCATTTTTGTCTGTTCTGAGAACACCGTAGTTTGTGATTTCCCAGAATGCACCGTCGGGAGTTGTGACGGACTGATATTTTGAATAATCGTTTATAACACGGACAGTGTAGGGGACTTCCTCACTGCCGAGAGGATATCTTGTGACAATTTTCTGGAGGTTGTCAACTAAATCAAATCCGTCTTTTTTATAGTCAGTTTTTGTTGTGTCAGTATTGAACTTTGTGGGTGTGGCGGTAACGTTCAGATGAACACTGTCTGTAAGCTTTCCTGCTGTTGCAGTTATTGTTGCCTGACCCACCTTAAGTGCGGTAACTCTGCCCCAACTGTCAACGCTTGCCACATCAGAGGGTGATACTGACCAGTCTATAACCCTGTCAGTAACTTTGTTACCGAATACACATTCAAGTGTACGGGAATCGCCTGTCTGCATCTCCCAGTTTTCAGGTACAACAATTCTTAAACTTTCACCTTTTGCGAAGATGGATGCAACACCTGAAGAAACGAAGATTGCAAAGGAAACGATAATGGAAACAATGCTTTTAAACATACTATACACCCTTTTATTATATTCTTTTTGTGCGAAAGGAAATATATAAAATAATACCATATTATAGTATAGATGTCAACAAAAAGTCCCTGCAAACAGTTAGTGTCTGCAGGGATAAATGTTAAATTCAATCAGTCAACCCAGGGTTCAAGAACAACGTCAATTTTTGCGTTTTTAACGTCTTCAAGATGTACTGTAAGTTTTCGGATTCCTGTGTTGTCCTTATCGTATTCTGAAACTTTGCCATCAAGTCTTACTGCATCCATTACTGAGAATGTTCCGTCGCAATCATCGAGTGTTGCTCGGAGTGATTTTCCGTTAAGAGTAAGTTTAGCAGTTTTGCCTTCGTCAAGAATTTCGATATCTGCTTTTGTGTGCATAAACCAGTAAATTTCTGATTTTCTGGGGCAGGAGATTGTGTCTGTTACTCTGAGTTTTGAGTGGTTGTCAAACATCTCAAATTCACGGACAACGCTCTTGACACCATTGAGGCAATAAGCTTCTGTCATATCGATAACTGCTTTGCCGCCGTCACTTGTTTCCTGGAAAGCATCAATTTCAACCTTTGCAAAAGCATACTGGTCATCGGGAGTTTTGTCAGGGTTAATAACAAGAGTGTTCTGACCTTCTGCACGTTTGCGGTAAACCTGCCATCTGCCGAAACCTACAAGACCTGCGAAATACTGAGGTGCGCCGTAGTCACCGGGGCCTAATTCCTCAGCCCATCTTTCGCCCATAGCATCAAAAACGAAAGTACCGATGTCAAGGTCACCGTGGTTTGTGTAGTTATATCCTGACTTGATTGCTGCAAAAGTAGCGTTGGGGTCAAGGTAAGCACTTCTCATAATTGCCATATCTTCAAAACCGCTTGATTTACAGAAAAGTGCAAGAGATTCGTCACTGAAATCTGCGTTTTCACCTGAGAATGATGTGTCATACCAGATTGCTGAGAGAGTTGCTTCTCTGTCTTCATTGTTGCGGGGGTTAGCAGTTTTCTGGAATGCAGCGAGAAGTGATGAATCGTATTCATCAGCAAACCACTGCATTGAAGGTCCGTGCAAGGGTTCTGACTTGTTATCGCCGTAGTTGAATACACCCTGTGCACCTGTAACGTAAATGGGGTAGTAGCCTACTTTATCAACGCCGTCAATTTCAGAGAGACCGAAGTCTGTGCCGAAATAGTTTCTTGAAGTTGAAAGGAAATATACAAGGTAGGTTGTGCAGTATTCCCAATAGCCTGTACCTTCAACGTAAACACCTTCGGGAGTGAAGAGTGCAAAAGTCATAGGCATAAACTTTGTAGCCTTTGAAAGGATTGATGCTGCTTCCTCAGCATAGTATTCAGAGAAAGTCATACAAGCAATACCGATACCGCTGTAGCATACTGTGTTCCAGTTTGTGTTTGACCATATCCACCAGTTCTGTGCAAGAATGTCACCCTCAATAGCAGGAATGATAGCCTTGTCATAAACGTTTACTCTGATAAGTTCTTTCTGTGCATCTGTGAGATAATCAAAGAGCCAGTCGTAACCGATGCTCATCGCAAGAGCCATTTCAGCAACGTCAAGGAAGTGGTCGGGGTTCCATGAGTTGTAGTTACAAGCTGCTTCAAGCTCTGCAAAAGCCTTTGCAGCATATTTTTCCTCACCTGTTACCTGCCATGCAGCAGAAAGTGTGATAACACGGCTGAGAATCTGACGTGATACTTCAAGAATTCCGTCATCGTCGTCATAATAGTATTCAACAAGAGGACCATCGACGAGAGCGTCTGCACGTTCCATTGAATAGCCGAAAATTTCTTTTATGTATTGGTCACCGTCTTCGGCAAAATAGTTTTCTTTGACTTTTTCAAAGTCTTCTTTTTCAGCAAGGATAAAGGGATGCTTAACATCTTTCTGTGCTTCTGTAATGTGATTTGCCATATCTTTTTCGGAAACACCGTCAACAGTGTTTGAAAAATCAAGGTAGGACAAGCCCATTGCTGCAGTGTCGGGTAAGATTTTCAGGTAAGATGCTGCAGTTGATAAATCTCCCTGGAAAAGGAACATTATCATAGCAAGACCTAAAGACAGAATTCTTACAATCATATCCATAATACATAACCTCCTGAGTGTCGTATATGATAGGAACATTATATCATTACAGTCTGTCACTGTCAACAAAAAAGGACACCTGAAGTTTTAAAACAACAGATGTCCGTAATGTGTTTAATAACCGTAGTTATTTGAACCGTACTGATTGAAGTAATCAAAGGGGTTGATATAGGTTGTGGTCTCATCTTCAACAGATGCTGAGCCCTTATCTTCAATAAGTTTTGCTTTTACTTCAAATTCCTCGATTGAATAGTCGGTGTTAACTCTGCAGATTCCGAGGGTAAGCTCGTCACCGACTTTTGATTTGTCGATAATATCAAGCAATACGTCGGGAGTGTCAAGCTTCTTGCCGTTTACTTCAGTTATCATATCGCCTACCTGAATGTTGCTGTTTTTCAGGTCGCTGTCAACAGAAATACCTCTGATGATAAGTGAACCTGCAGGTAAGCCTTTAATCTGAACAACCATAGCATATGTGTTGTGTGATGATGCCAGGCTATAGGTGATACCAAGTTTCGGTCTGTTGGGAACATAACCTTTTGCAATAAGGTCATTTGCAACTTCAAGTGCAGTTGAAATGGGCACTGAGAAGCTCATTCCCTCATATTCGGTACTTGCGATTTTTGATGAGTTGATACCGATAACCTGACCGTATTCGTTAAGGAGTGCACCGCCTGAGTTGCCGGGGTTAATAGCGGCATTGTGCTGGATGCAGTCCATAGTATAACCGATTTCGTTGTTGATTGAACGGCTGATTGCAGAAACGATACCGTTTGTAACTGAACCGAAGAATTCAGAACCGCCGGGGTTACCTACTGCGTAAACAGATGAACCGACTTTAAGCTTTGAGAAGTCGCCGAAAGTAGCACAGGTAAGTTTGTTTGTTGCCACTTTCAGAACACCGACGTCTGTCTGCTGGTCGTAGCCTACAATGTCAGCATCGTAAGTTGTGCCGTCTTCAAGGAGAATCTTTACACTCGCGCCTTTGTCACTGATAACATGAGCACAGGTGAGGATGTAGGTCGATTTTCCGTCTGCAGAACGTTTTGCAACGATTCCTGTGCCTTCACCGGCTTCTGTCTGACTGCCCTGTGAAGTGAAGCCGTTACCTGATGTGTAAACAAGAACACCTACGTTTGATGCTCTGCCGATTTCAGCGATTTCTTCAACAGAGAGCTTATCCCCCGTAACCTTGGGTGAATCTGGTGTTTCGTCGTTAGTGATTATTGTGCCGTCACCTGTAACGCCTTCCGGAGTGTTTCCGCTATCGTTGCTATTACTTCCTACTATTGCACCGATACCGAAAACTATCGACATTGCAAGGATTATTCCCACAACAGCGAGAACTGTTTTGAGTCCCTTTTTCTTTTTCTTGTTTCTGCCGTTATTGTTGTCGGGAGTGCCTGTATAATAACTGCCGTTGTAAGAATAATTTCTGTTCTGCTGAGAATAGTTGTTGTAATTATTCTGCGAATAGGGGGTGTAAGAGTAAGAAGTGTTTGTACTCTGATATTCTGTTGTTTCTTCAGGTTTTACTTCTTCAACTTCACTTTCGGGAATTTCTTCTTCGGGGAGTTTGAATTCTTCTGTTTCAAATTCGTCAGAATTGAAGTTTTCTTTGTTGTTTTCGTCCATTGAAATTTGTCCTTTCGCTTAGGGATTTTGCTTTTAATCGTTTGGAAGAGTGAATCTGAAAAGTGTATATTTGTTCAGTTCACTTGATGCTTCGATTGTACCACCGTGCATTTCTATAATTGATTTTACGATGTAAAGACCCAGACCAGTACTCTTTGTATCTAGACCGCGGGACTTATCAACCTTATAGAAACGCTCGAAGATTCTTTCTATTTCATCGGCAGGAACACCTGCACCGCTGTTTTTGATTGTAACGGTAGTCACAGTGGAATTCTGTTCGGCGTGTACGTCAATGTAACCGCCCTCTTCCGTGAATTTTACTGCGTTGTCAATCAGGTTGTAAAGCACCTGACCTAAAAGACCTTCGTCAGCATTCACACGGATGGAGTTTATGGTGTCAAGGCCGCGGATGTCGATTGATTTTTTATTTATAAGCTGCTCAAAAGAAAGCAGTGTATTGAAAATCAGGTTTGAGATATCAACCTTTTTAAGGTTGAGAGAAAGTTCACCTGCTTCAATTTTTGAAAGGTTGAGCATTGAACTTACAAGACGTGCAAGACGTTTTACTTCGTTTGACACAATTGTAAGATAACGTTCTTCTTCATCGGGGGAGATTGTACCGTCAAGGATACCGTCAATGAATCCGCCGATAGTGGTCATAGGAGTTTTAAGCTCGTGTGACACGTTTGCAACAAAACTCCGTCGTGAATATTCAAGTGCAGACAGTGACTGTGCCATAGAGTTCATTGCGTTACCAAGCTCTGCCAGTTCGTTGTTGCCCTTGACTTCGATTCTCTTTGTAAAGTCGCCTGTTGCATATTCCTTTGTAATCTGTGACATTTTTCTCAGGGGTTTAACAATTGAATATGTTACAAGATAAACTGCCGCAAAAGCCACAAGGAAAGAAAGGAGGGCCGAGAACAGGAACATTTTGAAAATTGAAGTAACAAACGGGTACATAGAACCGAGACCTGACTGTAAGCCTACAATTACTCCTATGGGTTTTTCTGCTACAACAATAGGTTCACCGGCTACAATGGCGAAGTCCTGATTCAGTTCAGGGATTTCACCTGCAACCTGATAGTTGCCGTTTTTTGCCTGTTCGATAATTTGCTTCGGAACTTTCATGCCTGAGTGGTGTTCACAGTATGGCTTTGACTGACCAGGTTCAACCGAGTTTATAATGTCTTTGCACAGAATAACATTTCCGTCAAGGTCGCAGATGTATAAATCTGAGTCGATTGAGTTTGAAACAAGAGAAAGGGAGTAAGCCAACATAACCGTAGGGTTGTTGATGTATTCGTTTTCCTCATCAAGCTCAAAAAAACTCGACGAAGTGACAGATAATTTTTTTACGTTGTCTGTGAGAAGTTCAACGTTGGTGTCTTTCCAATAGTTTGCCACAAAAACAAGAAGAGACAAACCGAGAACAACAAGCACAAGAAATACAGAAGAGAAGATACTTATAAAGTACTTTCTGAATGTGCTTGACCTTTTGAATGAAACTTTACCTAATTTCAATTTCCGCATCTCCTTACTTTATATATGAAAAGCGAAAATTATTTAGTTTCAAATTTGTATCCTACACCCCAGACAGTTTTGAGTTCCCATTTGTCTGAAACGCCTTCAAGTTTTTCTCTGAGACGTTTGACGTGAACGTCAACTGTTCTTGAGTCACCGTAGTAGTCAAATCCCCACACTTCATCAAGAAGCTGGTCACGGGTGAAAACTCTGTTGGGGTTAGATGCCAGGTGGAAAATAAGCTCCATTTCTTTTGGAGGTGTGTCAATCTGTTCACCGTTTACTCTGAGTTCGTAGTTTGTAAGGTTGATTGAAAGCTTGTCGTAATTTACTTCTTTGATTGCTTCTGATGCGCTTGAAGAAGTTCTTCTGAGAACTGCTTTTATACGTGCGATAACTTCCTTTGCTTCAAAGGGCTTTACGATGTAGTCGTCAGCACCAAGCTCAAGACCGAGAACCTTGTCGAAGGTTTCACCTTTTGCAGTAACCATAATAATAGGTTTGTTTGAAGTTTTTCTGATTTCTCTGCAAACCTGCCAACCGTCAAGACCGGGAAGCATTATGTCAAGAAGAGTGATGTCGGGCTGTTCATTCTGGAATGCAGTAACTGCACTCTGACCGTCGTTTACAATAACGGTTGAATAGCCTTCTTTTTCAAGGTACAGTCTGAGAAGTTCGCAGATGTTGGTATCGTCATCTACTATAAGTATTTTTTCTGTTGCCATAAAAGAACACTCCTTTATTGATTTTGAAATCCTTTTTGAATTTACAATTATATTATACCTTATTTTTACAAAATAGTATGTACTATTTTTAAACAATAATGAAAAGATTGTTGGCTTTTGTTCATAATTTAACAGTAACACGTAATAAGTATATATTTTTTTTGAACAAAAATCAAGTTTTTGACTTTCGAGGGGGAAAGTCAGAAAAAACAAAAATCTGAAAATTAAAGAAAAACAGAGTAAAACGGAGAAAACAGGAGATAATCTTGAATAACGGAGATTAAAAAGTTGTTTTTGACCTTTTTTGACCTTTGCTAAATTCTGAAAAAGGTCTATAATAATAAACGTAAGGTCAAAGAAAGTCAAAGTCAAAAACGACTAATTTATCATAAAAACAGGAAGTGAGCAATATGAATTTAAGTAATGTAATAGCAGAAATGATTCTGCAGATGCTGGAGCGCGACGGCTACACGGAGATACAGAGAAACGAACTTGCGGAAACTCTGGGTTGTGTACCAAGTCAGATAAACTACGTTATTTCTTCAAGGTTTACACCAGAGCACGGATATATAGTAGAAAGCCGAAGAGGTGGAGGAGGTTATATCCGAATTACAAGAGCAAAATATGACAAGGGTACTGCATTGATGCACGTTGTAAACGGCATAGGTCAAAGACTTGATGACAGAACCTGCAGAGCCCATATATATAACCTTAATTATCAGGATTTGCTCAGTGAACCTGTGGCAAAACTGATTCTTGCAGCAACCTCGGAAAATTCTCTGAGAGCTGCACCTCAGTCAGTTAAAGATGAAATCAGAGCATCAATCTTCAAACAGATGTTACTCAGTCTTATGTAGGGTAGTGCGAATAATCCGAACACGCCAAAAAGTTAATCTTTTTAAGTCTTTTCGGTGTTTCGTGTTTGAAAGGCGTTAGCCTTTCTTCAAACTCAGCCACCAAAAATCCAATAAAAATCTTTAACTTTTTGGTCGAAGATTTTTTATAGAGATGATTTTTGGTGAGCCAAGACAAAAACACAGCAAATCCTGACGGATTTGCGAGTATTTTAACAAAGGGTCAGCGGAAATCAGCCTATAAAAAACGAGTTCGAATTATTTGCGCTACCCTAAGGAGGAATTTATTATGTTATGTCAGAATTGCGGTAAACATGAGGCTACAACTCATATTAAAAGTGTGGTAAACGGTGAATATACTCAGCTTCATCTGTGCAGTACCTGTGCAGGAAAGCTTGGTTACGGAGATGTATTTTCAGGATTTGGCTTTGATTTAGGAGATTTCTTCGGAAACTTCTTTTCAAAACCCAAGACTATGTTGTCATCTGCCAAGGCAGAGCGTTGTGAAAAATGCGGAATGAGTTTTGAAGAAATAGTGAAAAGCGGAAAAATCGGTTGTGCCGATTGTTACGGAAAGTTTTACGAAATGCTTCTTCCCTCAATACAGAGGATTCACGGAAAAACTCAGCATAGCGGTAAAGTTGCCAATATTATTGATGAAAAAGAAACAGTAAAAGAAAAAACAAAAGAAGAGATTATAGCGGAGCTTAAAGAAGAAATGAAAACTGCCATTGAAGAGCAGAACTTTGAAAGAGCCGCAGAACTCCGAGATGAAATCAAGGCAAAGGAGGCAGAATAAAATGAGCAAATGGTACAGTGCTTTCGGACCTGAGGGTGACGTTGTTCTCAGCACAAGAATAAGATTTGCAAGAAACATCAAAGAATATCCTTTTCCTTTCAGACTTGACAGTGAAAAGAAAAAAGAACTGAATTTCAGAATCAGAGATGTTGTTTTGTCCAATAATGACAATATGAGTTTTATCGATATGGAAGATGTACCTGCATATCAGACTGTTTCCCTTGCGGAAAGACATCTGATTTCACCTGAATTTGCAGGTCCTTCAAAGTCAAGGGCACTTATCCTCTCAGACGATGAAGATATAAGTGTTATGCTTGAGGAGGAAGACCATCTGAGAATTCAGGCAATGGAAGCGGGACTTCAGCTTGATAAGGCGTATGAAAAGGCAGAGGTAATCGAAAAGGTTATTGGGGAAAATATGAACTATGCTTTTGATGAGAGAATCGGTTTCCTTACCCAGTGCCCCACAAATCTGGGCACAGGAATGAGAGCCTCCGTAATGCTTCATCTTCCCGCACTTACAAAACAGGGACTTATTTCAAGACTTTCTTCAACCGTTTCAAAATTAGGTCTTGTTATCCGTGGTGCTTACGGTGAGGGCAGTCAGCCGGGAGGAGATATTTATCAGATAAGCAATCAGATTACTCTCGGCATCAGTGAGAAAGAGGCAATTTTCAACCTTGATTCAATCGTGAAACAGATTATTTCACAGGAGAGAAATGCAAGAAAAGAACTTCTTGCAAATGAAGACTATCTTGATTCTGTTTACCGTGCTTATGGTATTCTGAAATATGCAAGGAAGCTGACATCAAACGAGTTTATGAAACTGATTTCACTTGTGAGACTTGCATCCGCAGAAAAAATTATTGACGTTGATATTGAAAAAATCAATGCTATGATTCCCGATATGCAACCGGCAACGGTGAACGTGAGAAATTCATCACAGTTTGATGCAGAAGAAAGGGATAAACAAAGAGCAAAGGAAGTAAGAGAAATATTAGCATAAAAAGAAATTAAGAATGGAGGAATCATCTATGTATAAATTTTCAGGATTTACAGAAAGAGCAAATCAGGCACTTAATAACGCGATGCTTTCTGCCGAAGATTTAGGTCACGCTTATGTAGGCAGTGAACATCTGCTGATGGGTCTTTTGTCAGTTGAGGGTGTGGCATCGAGCGTTCTTTCATCAAAAGGAATTACAAAGCAGAAAGTAGAAGATATTCTCAGAATCAGCGTGGGAGTGGGCACACCAACATCCCTTACACCCTCTGATTTCACCCCCAGGTCAAAGCATATTGTTGAATATGCGGTAAGCCTGGCATCAGCATCAGGTCAGTCACTTGTGGGAACTGAGCATATTCTTCTTGCAATCATAAAAGAAAACGAGGGTCTGGCAGTGAGCATTATGTCAGAACTTGGTGTGGCAACAGGTGAAGTGGCATCGGAAATCAGCCGTGCCTTTGATTCACAGAAAGGTGACGAGGGAAAAAGAGGTTCTGGCAAAATGTCATCCTCTCAGGTTCCCACCCTTGAAAAGTTCGGCAGAAATCTCACAGAGTTTGCAAAACAGAACAAGATTGATCCCGTTATCGGAAGACAAAAGGAAATAGAGAGAGTTATCCAGATTCTCTCACGAAGAACAAAAAACAACCCTTGTCTTATCGGTGAGCCCGGTGTGGGTAAAACGGCAATTGCAGAGGGACTTGCCCTTAAAATTGCAAACGGAGAAGTTCCCGAGCTTCTGAAAGACAAGAAGCTTTATACCCTTGACCTGACAGGTATGGTGGCAGGTACAAAGTACAGAGGTGACTTTGAGGAACGTATCAAAACTGCTATGGACGAAGTGAAAAAAGCAGGTGACATCATTCTCTTTATTGACGAAATCCATACCCTTATCGGTGCAGGTTCTGCAGAGGGTGCAGTAGATGCGGCAAATATCCTGAAACCCTCACTTGCACGAGGTGAAATTCAGCTTATCGGTGCTACAACAATTGATGAATACAGAAAGCACATCGAAAAGGATGCGGCACTTGAAAGACGTTTTCAGCCTGTTATGGTAGGTGAACCAAGCGAAGAAGAGGCAATTGAGATTCTCAAAGGTCTTAAAGATAAATATGAAGCACATCACAAAATCAAAATAACGGAAGAGTCCATTGATGCGGCGGTAAGACTTTCCTCAAGATATATCGGCGACAGGTTCTTGCCCGATAAGGCAATCGACCTGATTGACGAGGCATCAAGTAAAGTGAGATTACGTGCATACACAACCCCTGCCGAACTGAAAGAAATGGAAGATGAAATCAAAAATATCAGGGGAGAAAAGGAAAATGCAGTAAATGCTCAGGACTTTGAACGTGCTGCAAGTTTAAGAGATGAAGAAAAGAAACTCACGACTCTCCTTGAAGAAAAGAAAGAAGAATGGCGTAAGAAAATGTCTGGTTTCAGCGGTGAAGTCACTCCTGATGAAATCGCAGAAATCGTGGCAGATTGGACAGGTATTCCCGTGACTCAGCTGACAGAGGAAGAAAGTCAGCGACTTCTGAGAATGGAAGAAGTTCTTCACGAAAGAATTGTAGGTCAGGATGAGGCTGTCGCAGCAGTTGCAAAGGCAATCAGACGAGGCAGAGCAGGACTTAAAGATCCTAAAAGACCGATTGGTTCATTCATCTTTTTAGGTCCTACAGGTGTAGGTAAAACAGAACTTTGCAAAACGCTTGCTGAGTCAATGTTCGGTTCTGAGAATGCAATGCTCAGGTTTGATATGTCTGAATATATGGAAAAGCACACTGTTTCACGTCTTGTAGGCTCACCTCCCGGTTATGTGGGTTATGATGAGGGTGGTCAGTTGACAGAGGCTATCCGCAGAAAGCCTTATTCCGTAGTTTTGTTTGACGAAATCGAAAAAGCGCACCCTGATGTTTTCAATATTCTTCTGCAGATTCTTGAAGACGGTATTCTTACAGATTCGCAGGGCAGACGGGTTGATTTCAAAAACTGCGTTATCATAATGACTTCAAATGTAGGCGCAAAGCTTATAACCGATAAAAAGTCATCTTTCGGTTTCTCGGCAGAAAGTTCAGATATAGTATCACACGAGAAAATCAAGGAATCGGTTTTAGGTGAACTGAAACAGTGCTTCAAACCTGAATTCCTGAACAGAATTGACGATATTATCGTGTTCCGTCAGTTGACTCAGACTGATATTGAGGAAATCGCAGGACGTATGCTCAACTCTCTGAGAAAGAGAGTAGCAAAGCTGGGTATTGAAGTTGAGTTTTCACAGGAAGCCGTGAAGAAAATTGCAGATGCAGGTTTTGACCCCGTGTATGGTGCAAGACCGCTGAGACGTGCGATTCAGTCGAAGATTGAAGATGCACTTTCAGAGCTTATGCTTGACGGTACTGTCAAAGCGGGAGGTAAGTATATCTGCAATGTAAATGAGGAAAAATTCGAATTTTGTGAACTTAATTAACAAAAGGTTTACATTTGAAATATTGACATTATTTCCCATCAGTTGTATATTATATGTATGGTTTAGCACTCTCGATGTATGAGTGCTAAACCATCAGTACGATGGGTGGTGAGAAGATGGAAATGACTGAACGCAAGAAGCATATACTTGCTGCGATTATAGAGAGATATATAAAAACAGGTGAGCCTGTAGGCTCAAAACTCCTGCTTGAAAGTCTTGCCATTTCCGTGTCTTCCGCAACTGTACGTAATGAAATGGCAGAACTCTCTGAGATGGGATATCTTGAACAGCCCCATACTTCATCGGGCAGAATCCCTACACAGAAAGGCTACAGATACTATGTTGACGAGCTGATGTGTGAAAGAAGTCTTGATGAAGACCTGCGAAGAAGAATAGATATGATGCTGGGTACACATTTCGGTGACCCTGAAAAACTTCTCAAAGAAGCATCGCTTATTCTTGCAGATATTACTGATTGTGCAGTTGTCACAACAACCCCTACAAGTGAGGGTGCACACATCAGGAAAGTAGAACTTGTTCCCGTAAGTAAAAGAACAGCCATAATCGTTCTTCTTACATCTTCGGGAATACTCAAAGACAAGGTCTGCAGAACAGACACGGATATTACAGATGACATTGTCCGTGTGTTTTATAAGATGGCAGCGGAAAAGTTCATCGGCAAACCTCTGAGAAGTATGGCAGACATAATGCTGCAGTCTCTTGTGGTGTCTCTCGGTGAATATGCCCTGGCAATGAGTCCTATAGTTGTGGCTCTGTCAGACCTGGCAAAAGACGCTATGAGAGCAGATATAGTTCTCGGCGGTGAACATAATCTTTTCAATAACAGTGAAATCAGTTCGGATGTTTTAGGTATTATGGAATTGTTTTCAAAAAGAGATACTCTTTTGAATGTACTCTCCACTACAAATAACGGACTGAATGTTTATATCGGCAAGGAAAATCCGTACACACCTCTTGCTAATTCAAGTATGATAGTATCCTCTTATACCGCCTCTGATTCTATGGGAGGGGTGCTGGGTATTATCGGACCTACAAGAATGGACTATGCAAGACTTGTGCCCAGTGTAAAATATCTTACAAAGCTTGTCGGTGAAATTATCAGTGCAGAAAGGGATGAATAAAGTGGCAGAAGAAATTAAAGAGGAACTCAAAGAAGAAAAGAAGGAGTCTAAAAAAGAGGCAAAAGCTAAGAAATCAGATAAGATAGAAAAGCTTGAAAAGGAGCTTGAAGAAAAAACAAATCAGATGCTTCGTCTTGCAGCAGAATATGACAACTTCAGAAAACGCTCTCAGCGTGAGAAGGAAGCAATCTACGGCGATACGAAAGCACAGCTTATCGGTGAATTGCTTGCAGTTGCAGACAATTTCGAAAGAGCACTTGCAAATGAAAACGGCAGTGCAGAAGACCTTCGCAAAGGTTTCGAGATGATTTCGAATCAGTTTGACGGCATTCTTGCTAAAAACTCAGTTGAAAAATTCGGTGAAATCGGCGAAGACTTTGACCCCAACATACACAGCGGTGTAATGCACGTTGATGATGAAACTCTCGGTGAAAACACAATTGCAGAAGTTTTCAGCAAGGGATACAGAATGGGAGACAGAATCATCCGTCACGCAGTTGTAAAAGTAGCTAACTGAGAAAATAAAAAAATTATTAAATAAACAATCCTTAGGAGGAAAAAATATTATGTCAAAAATTATCGGTATCGACCTTGGTACAACAAACTCATGTGTATCAGTTATTGAAGGCGGTGAACCTGTTGTTATTGCTAACGCAGAGGGCGCAAGAACAACTCCTTCAGTTGTAGGTTTCGGCAAAAACGGTGAAAGAATGGTAGGCCAGGTTGCAAAAAGACAGGCTATCACAAATCCCGACAGAACAATCAGCTCAATCAAACGTCAGATGGGTACAGATTATAAAGTAGCAATCGACGATAAAAAGTACACACCTCAGGAAATTTCAGCAATCATTCTTCAGAAACTTAAAACAGATGCTGAAAGCTACATCGGTGAAAAAGTAACAGAAGCAGTTATCACAGTTCCTGCATACTTCACAGATGCTCAGCGTCAGGCTACAAAAGACGCAGGTAAAATTGCAGGTCTTGAAGTTAAGAGAATCATCAACGAGCCTACAGCAGCAGCACTTGCTTACGGTATCGACAAAGAACACGACCAGAAAGTTATGGTTTACGACTTAGGCGGCGGTACATTCGACGTTTCAATCATCGAAATGGGCGACGGTGTTCAGGAAGTTCTTGCAACAGCAGGTAACAACAGCCTTGGCGGTGACGACTTTGACCAGAAGATTATCGACTGGTTGGCAGCTGAGTTCCTTAAAGAACAGGGCGTTGACCTCCGCGGTGACAAAATGGCTATGCAGAGACTTAAGGAAGCTGCAGAAAAAGCAAAAATTGAGCTTTCAGGCGTTACAACATCACAGATCAGCCTTCCCTTCATCACAGCAGATGCAACAGGTCCCAAACACCTTGAAATGACTCTCACAAGAGCAAAGTTCAACGAAATGACAGCATCACTCGTTGAAGCAACAATGGGTCCCGTACGTCAGGCTATTGCTGACTCAGGTCTCAATACATCAGAAATCGACAAAATCCTTATGGTTGGCGGTTCTTCAAGAATCCCCGCAGTTCAGGAAGCAGTTCAGAAATACCTCGGCAAAGAACCCTTCAAGGGCATCAACCCCGATGAATGTGTAGCAATGGGTGCTGCAATTCAGGCAGGTGTTCTCGGCGGTGAAGTTAAGGGACTTCTTCTCCTCGACGTTACTCCCTTGTCACTCGGTATTGAAACAATGGGTAACATCAATACAAAAATCATCGAAAGAAACACAACAATCCCCGTTAAGAAGAGCCAGATTTTCTCAACTGCAGTTGACAATCAGCCCTCAGTTGAAGTTCACGTTCTTCAGGGTGAACGCGAATTTGCAAAGGATAACAAAACTCTCGGTATTTTCCACCTTGACGGTATTATGCCTGCAAGACGTGGTGTTCCTCAGATTGAAGTAACATTCGACATTGACGCTAACGGTATCGTTCACGTTTCTGCAAAAGACCTTGGTACACAGAAAGAACAGTCAATCTCAATCACATCTTCAACAAATATGTCTAAGGAAGATATTGAAAAGGCAGTTCAGGAAGCAGAACAGTTTGCAGAAGAAGATAAGAAACGCCGTGAAGAAGTCGACCTCAGAAACGGTGCAGACCAGATGGTTTACCAGTGTGAAAAACTTCTTTCAGAAGAAGGCGACAAATTCCCCGAAGAAGATAAAGCAGCACTCACAGAAAAAATCGAGGCTCTCAAAGAATCTCTCAAGGGTGAGGACATCAACCTTATCAAATCAAGACAGGACGAACTTCAGGCTAAGTTCTACGAAATCTCAGAAAAGATTTATAAGGCTGCTAACCCTCAGGGTGCAGAAGGCTTTGACCCCAATGCAGCTGCAGGTGCTCAGAACCCCGGTGAAGAATACACAGAAGCAAATTATACAGACGTTGAATAATTTCGTAATGATTTATTCATAACTGTGTGTTAAAATAAGTTATAATTTGTTAAATGACGAATCAAAATTTCTTTGATTCGTCATTTGGTTGAGTAAAAGGAGCCGATTTATTTGGCAGATAAAAGAGATTTTTATGAAGTCCTTGGTGTTCAGAAGGGCGCTTCGGATGACGAAATAAAAAAAGCATACAGAAAGATGGCGAAAAAGTACCATCCTGACCTGAACCCCGGTGACAAGACTGCTGAGGAAAACTTCAAGGAAGTCAACGAAGCATACGAGGTTCTGTCAGACAGTACTAAGAAGGCACGTTATGACCAGTTCGGTCACGCAGGTGTTGACCCCAACTACGGTGCGGGCGGACCTGGTGGCGGATTCGGCGGTGGTTTCGGCGGCGGATTCGGCGGAGATATGGACTTTGATCTGGGTGATATTTTCGGCAGCTTTTTCGGTGGCGGATTCGGCGGCGGAAGACAGTCAAATCCCAATGCTCCCAGACGCGGTGAAGACTTGCAGTCAAGAGTTACTGTTTCTTTTGAAGAAGCGGCAAAGGGATGCAAGAGAACTGTTGAAATCAACCGTATTGAAACATGTTCCGAATGCGGAGGTTCAGGTGCTCAGAAAGGCACAAACCCCACAACATGTCCCGAATGTAACGGCAGAGGTCAGGTCAATGTTCAGCAGAGAACACCTTTCGGCGTAATGTCCACAACAAGACAGTGTTCACGTTGTGGTGGTAAAGGTAAGATTATTTCTTCACCCTGTACCAAATGTCACGGAAACGGCAGAGTTTCAAAGCGTAAGACTATAGAAGTAAATGTTCCTGCAGGTATTGATGACAGACAGGTAATCAACATAAGAGGCGAGGGTAACAAAGGTGCAAACGGCGGTCCTGCAGGTGACCTGAAAGTGGCAGTTTTTGTAAGTCCCCACCACTTCTTTGAGAGAGACGGTTTCAACGTCTGGTGCAACATAACAGTGTCTTTTGCACAGGCAGTGCTTGGTGACAGCATTCTTATCCAGACACTTGACGGTAAGGTGAAATATGACCTTCCTGCAGGTACTCAGCCGGGCAAAGTATTTGTACTCAAAGGCAGAGGTATTCCTGTTCTTAACGGCAGAGGTAAGGGTGACCAGATGATAAGAATCAACATCGACGTTCCCAAGAACCTTACTGCACATCAGAGAGAGCTTATTCGTCAGTTCCAGGAAGAATTCGGTCCTGAGGGCAAACAGGCAGAAGTTTACGGAGAGCGTGAAGAAAAGAAAGGTTTCTTCGGTAAACGTAAGAAATAAATATAAGTAAAAAATATCCCGATAAGATTATTGAAATCTTATCGGGTCTTTTATTTTGCTAAGATAAAGAAAAATCCCTGACAGAAGTTAATCTGTCAGGGGAAAGTGTGAAGTTTAATTATGCTTCTTCAGTTGCTACTGCAGCACCTTCGATAACATTTTCCTGTGATTTCTTGATGATGTTTGCACGACGTTCTGTAAGTTCGTGATACATAATTGTCTTAGTTTTGTCATCAAGTTTGTACATGAACATAGGAATGTAAGCGAAGATACCGAGAACAATCGGGATGACTGAATAC
>JAZRQI010000146.1:0-6638 GCA_045649705.1 Acutalibacteraceae bacterium | reverse complement strand
ACTGAAGAAGACTTGAACCGAAATGAACGTAAGTGTCTCCGTCGCTGTTTCTGTAAACCGCATATACGTTTGGTGCTATGCCGTTCATAATCAGTTCTGTCGCAGCACGGAAGTTAGCGTTGCCGTTTGCATCTTCATAGTTCACAGGCAGCTGACTTGAAACGAGAATTACGGGAATTTCAAGATGAGTGAGCATCATTGAAAGAAGTGAAGATGTATAAGCAAGGGTGTCTGTGCCGTGGAGAATTATAATTCCTTTATAGTCTTCAAAAACATTTTCTCTGAAAGTGTCAAGTAGAGTGTTCCAGGTTGCGATAGTCATATTTTCGCTGAGAATATTTAAAGGCATCAGAAAATCAAAGTCGGCATCTTTATATGGCGAAGAACTTTTTCTGAAGTTTGAAATGATTTTGTATTTTACATTCTGAGCATCGGCAGTTCTTTCTCCATCCTGATTCTCGTGAGAACAGATTGTACCGCCAGTAAGGATGACAAGAAATTTTTTCATAGGATTACTCCTGTAATTAAAAATTTTATTTTTGTTATGTATTATTCCACGAATATATTATATAATAATAGAGACAAAAGTCAATCCGAGAAACAGAAAGAAAATATTTCTCGATAGCTCAATCGGTAGAGCATCCGGCTGTTAACCGGAGGGTTACAGGTTCAAGTCCTGTTCGGGGAGCCAAAAATTTCCGTGCACGTGAGTGTGCGGAATTTTTTACCAATAAAATTAACAATAATATTTATATAATATCTGCGCAAATTTATCAAAATGATGATTGACAATAAATATCTTTTTTGATACAATAATTGGGAAGACTCGGCTTTTGTGGAAAGTCTGTCAGAGATAGTACGTCATAGGCTGAAAGCGTACTTCAGATGAGTAGTAAGTCAGGGAACACTTCCTCGTATGTAAACTCAATAAAAAGAGCGGATACTCCAAGTATCAAATCGGGTGGCACCGCGGGTATTTTAGTAACTCGTCCCGGGAATTATAGTTTTATAATTCCCGGGATTTTTTATTTGATTATTATGCAAACGGAGGTATATAAAAATGTACAGAACTCATCGTTGCAATGAAATAAGAGAGGAACACATCGGTAAAGTTGTTCAGCTTGCCGGCTGGGTTGACGTTATACGTGACCACGGCGGTGTTCTTTTCGTCGATTTGCGTGACGAAACAGGTGTAACACAGGTTGTCGTTCACGATGAAAATCTTCTCAAAGGCGTAAGTAAAGAAACTGTATTGTCAGTTTCAGGTGAGGTCACAAAACGTGACGAAAACACTGTCAATACAAAAATCGAAACAGGTCTTGTTGAGCTTGTTGTAGATTCACTTGAAGTTCTCGGTGTTTGCAGCAGAGACCTTCCCTTTGAAATCGGCTCAAATGACACTAACGAAAACATCAGACTCAAGCACAGATTCCTTGACCTGAGAAACCCCGACCTTCACAAGAATATTCTTCTCGGTTCAAAGGTTATCGGACATATGAGAAGACTTATGGAAGAAAGAGGATTCCTTGATATCCAGACTCCTATTCTTACAGCATCATCACCTGAGGGTGCACGAGATTTCCTCGTTCCCAGCCGTAAGCATCCGGGTAAATTCTATGCACTTCCCCAGGCACCTCAGCAGTTCAAACAGCTTCTTATGGTGTCAGGATTTGACAAATATTATCAGATTGCTCCCTGTTTCCGTGACGAAGATGCACGTGCTGACCGTTCACCCGGTGAATTCTATCAGCTTGACTTTGAAATGGCATTTTCAACTCAGGAAGAAGTTCTCGCAGTTTGTGAAGAGGTTGTAGGAGACATCTTCCGTACATTCTCTGACAAGAAAATCACTGAAACACCTTTCAGAAGAATTCCTTATGCAGAGGCAATGGCAAAATACGGCTCAGACAAACCTGACCTTCGTAACCCTCTTGTTATCTGTGACCTTACAGATATGTTCAAGAGAGTAAAATTCAAGCCCTTTATGAACAAACCCGTAAGAGGTATTGTTGCTCCCTGTAAGAATGAAAGATGGTTCTTCGATAAGTCACTTGCATTTGCTACAAAACAGGCAAAAATGGCAGGTCTTGCACATATCACTCTTCTTAACGCTGAAACTTACGAATTCAAGGATGACCCCATTGTCAAGGTTATGACAGAGGAAGAAAAGAGAGAAATCGTAGAAGTTACAGGTGTTAAAGAGGGCGAAACAATCTTCTTCATCTGTGACACAATTTCAGATGTTGCAGATAAGAATGCAGGTGTTATCAGAACATGGCTCGGCAACGAACTTGACCTTATAAAGAAAGATTCATTTGAATTCTGCTTCGTTGTTGACTTCCCCATGTATGAACACGATGAAACAACAGATAAAATTATCTTCACACATAACCCCTTCTCAATGCCTCAGGGCGGTCTCAATGCTCTGGAAACAATGGACCCCACAACAATTCTTGCTTATCAGTACGACCTTGTTTGTAACGGTATTGAACTGGCCTCTGGTGCTGTAAGAAACCACAGCCCTGAAATTATGAGAAAAGCATTTGAAATTGCAGGTTACAGTGAAGATGAAGTAAAGAAACGTTTCGGCGCACTTTACAACGCATTCCAGTTCGGTGCACCCCCTCATGCAGGTATGGCACCCGGTGTTGACAGAATTGTAATGCTCCTTGCTGATACTGAAACTATCAGAGACGTTATTGCATTTCCCTTGGATGGTACTGCTCAGGACCAGATGCTTGGTGCTCCCGGTGAAGTTACTGAACTTCAGCTCTTTGAGGCAAATGTAAGCATCAGAGGTAAGGGCGGTGTTGAAGTTCTCAGCTCCGAAAGTGGAGAAACAGATAATTTCTCATCAACTGTCAAAACTGCAAAGTCAGCAGAAAATAAAGTAAACAAACTTGAAAGCCTTGAACAGGTGAATGAACTTTCTTTCTCAGCAGACGAAAAGAAAAAGATGAATAAGATTTTCGAAGCAATGCAGAAGAAAGAAACTGCTCTTGGTGAAATTGATACAGAAAACGTTGAAGCAATGGTATATGTAATGCCTATGACAAACGTTCTTAGAAACGATAAAAGGGAACAGCCCTTTGCTCGTGAAGATCTGCTTAAAGGTGCTCCTCAGGCAACAGAGGACAGCTGGCAGGTTCCCAGACTTGTAAAGTGAGGTGAGTGACGTGAGATATTTTGTTAACGAAATTTCAAAAGACGGTGTAATTGCCGTTGATGATACAATCCTTGTAAAAGGTACAGCTGCAACAGCCGGTTCAAAAATGCTTGAAAATTTTGTGCCTCTTTTCAGTGCAGAAGCAGTAGAAAGACTTGAAGAAGCAGGTTATGGCATCAAAGGTAAAACAAATGTAGGTGAATTCGGTCTTGACCTCCTTGGTGAAACTTCATTTTTCGGTGAAGTAAAAGACGGTGAAAAACTTGCAGGTGCAGGTGCAGAGCTTGTAAAATCAGGTGAAGTGAAAGCATCTCTCAGCGTTGACCTTAACGCATATCCCCGCCGTGCAGCAGCAGTTTCAGGCGTTGATTTCATTAAACCCACATACGGTACTGTTTCACGTTACGGCATCATCGCAGGTGCTTGTTCAGGTGAACAGATTGGTGTTACTGCAAAAAATGCAGAAGATATGAAAGAAATTCTTTCAGTTATTGCAGGTCACGATTCAAAGGACGGCACAAGCCTTCCTCAGGAAAAATATGAATATTCACTTTCTGAAAATGTTTCAGGAATGAAAATTGCACTTGTAAAAGAACTTTACGATTTGGCATCAGACGATGTCAAAGCAAACATCGACAGTTATGTTGAGAGTCTTAAAAAGCTGGGTGCAACAGTTGAAACAATTTCACTTGATGTTGTGTCATCAGCACAGACAGCGTGGCAGATTCTTATGTCAGCAGAAACTACAAACAACCTGTCACGTTTTGACGGTGTTAAATACGGTTACCGTGCACCTGAATACAAAAACATTGACGAGCTTTATGTAAAGAGCCGTACAGACGCTTTCGGCTTCCTCACAAAAGCAACAATCATCTACGGTTCAGATGTTCTTGCAAAAGACAAGTATCAGGCTTGCTACGACAAATCACTCCGTATCCGCCGTGTAGTTACAGATAAAGTAAAAGAAGTTCTCGCATCATATGACGCACTTCTTACTCCTGTTTCTTCAAAGACAGAATATCAGTCTTATGATGTTCTCGAATCTTTCGATAAGGTTTTTGAAGAAAGCATTTTCACTGCAGTTCCCTCAATCACAGGTCTTCCTGCAGTGGTAACAAAAGGTGTTCAGTTGATTGCTGATTCTTTCAAAGAAAGTGTTCTTCTGAGCATTGCAGATAGTGTTGAAAAGGAGGAAGCATAAGATGAAGTACGAACTTGTTATCGGTCTTGAAACTCATGTTGAGCTTTCAACAGATTCAAAACTTTTCTGTTCATGTGGCGGACACTCAAGTCCCAAGGAACCTAACGACTGTGTATGCCCTGCTTGCAGCGGTATGCCCGGTATGCTTCCTGTGACAAACAAACACGCTATTGAACTTGCAGTAAAAGCAGGTTTTATGCTTAACTGTAAAATCAACCAGTATACAACTTTTGATAAAAAGAGTTACTACTATCCTGACCTTCCCTCTGCTTACCAGATTACACAGTGGTTTAACCCTGTCTGTGTTGACGGTTCTGTTCAGATTGGTGACAGAACAATCGGTATCAAGCAGATTCACGTTGAAGAAGACGCAGGTAAACTTGTTCATGACGATGCAACAAACACTTCTTTTGTTGACTACAACCGTACAAGTGTGCCTCTTATCGAAATCGTAAGCCGTCCTGACTTCCGTAGCTCAGATGAAGTTATTGCTTATCTGAAAAAGCTTAAATCAAGTCTTCAGTTTGCAGGTATTTCAGAGTGCGAAGAAGGTGCTATGAGATGTGACGTTAATATTTCTGTTCGTCCCGAAGGTTCAAATGAACTTGGTGTTCGTTCAGAAATCAAGAATATGAGTTCACTCTCAGAAATCAAAGATGCTATCGAGTTTGAAAAGGTACGTCACGTTGACGCTATTGAACGTCATACAGAAATGCTTGTTCAGGAAACACGCCGTTGGGACGATGTGAAGAGAAGAACATTCCCCATGAGAAGCAAGGAAACTGCAGCGGACTACCGTTATTTCCCCGACCCCAACCTTATGCCTGTTATCATTGACGATGAGTGGCTCGCAGAAATCAGAGCAAGTATGCCTGCAACTGCAGAAGAAAAAGGCAAACGTTACGAGGAAATGGGCATTGCTGCAAAAGAAGCAGCAGTTCTTGCATCTGACCGTAAGCATTGTGATGTTTTCGATTCAGTTGTAGCAGACGGACGTAATCCCAAAACAGTTGCAAGCTGGATTCTCACAGAATGTATGGGTAATATGAAGCGCCTTGAAATCTTCAGCCTTGACATTGAACCCAAGAAACTTTCAAGAATTATTGAGCTTGTTGAAACAAACGAAATCACACGTGCAGCAGGTAAGAAGATTCTGTCAGCAGTATTTGAAAGTGACGTTGACGTTGATAAGTTCTGTGAAGAAAACGGACTTAACGCGAAAGTTGACGAGGGTATGATTGTTTCTATCGTTGAGAAAGTAATTGCTGAAAACGATAAAGCAGTTCAGGACTATAAGAGCGGTAAAACAAAGGCTATGCAGTCATTGTTCGGTCTTATTATGAAAGAACTCCGCGGTACAGGAGACCCCGCAACGATAAGAACACTTCTTGAAGAAAAACTTAATGCATAATTTCAAAAGGTCAGCACAGATGTGTTGACCTTTTTTGTTGACAGAAAAAATTTATTTAATTATAATAAAAAAGAAAGTGGGTGAGGAGAATGATTTTTGAAAAGAAAGTTATAAGTGTTTATCAGTCTATGATGTTGAACCGTTGTGATGATAACGGCAGTATTTTCTATTTCTCTGCTGATGATTTTCCGGGACTTGAAAAAAAGCCTTATAGTTTTGTTTCGTCAAAAGGATATGATCTTCAAGGTTATTTTTACAGCTATCTTGATCCAAAGCCAGACCGCCTTATTATCTTCGAACATGGTATGGGCGGTGGACATAGGTCATATATGAAAGAAATCGAAAGACTCTGCTTTAACGGTTTTCAGGTTTTTGCCTATGACCATACGGGATGTATGGAATCTGAGGGCGAAACAACAGGAGGACTTTCCCAGTCCTTGTGTGACCTGAATGATGTAATCTGTACACTGAAAAAAGATGAAAATTATAAAGATTTTCAGTTTTCTGTGGTAGGTCACAGTTGGGGTGGATTTTCAACGATGAACATTTCTGCACTTCATCCTGATATTTCCCACCTTGTTGTGATTTCGGGATTTGTTTCCGTAGAAAAAATGATAAATTCATTTTTCAGCGGAATTTTAAAACCTTACAGAAAATGTATAATGGATATTGAGAGAAAATCAAATCCTGATTTTGTAAATTCAGACGGTATAGAGGCTTTAAAAAGCACAAGTGCTCAGGTGCTTCTTGTTTATTCAGATAACGATACCTTGTGCAAAAAAGAAGTGCATTTTGACGAGTTGAAAGAAAAACTTTCAGGCAGAGAAAACATAAGATTTCTTCTCGAAAATAATAAAGGT
>JAZRQI010000145.1:0-1889 GCA_045649705.1 Acutalibacteraceae bacterium | reverse complement strand
TAATATTTGGTAGTTAAATTGTATCACCATAAACCTTATGTTGTCAAGAATGAATAAAAATATCGCAGAGATGAAGTGTGTTCATCTCTGCGATTTATTCTTAGAATTTCTGTCTGTTAATCCAGAATCTGGGTTCGTCACCGTCGAAGTATTTATATGCTTCTTTCATCATCATTGCAGGACTGTCTGAATATGAGTTGATTGTGTCACCGCCGCGATGGTTTGTGAGTGTGACATTGTCAAGTCCCAGAAGAGGACAGCTTTCGTCAATAGGTTCTTTGTCGAACACGTCGATTGCCGCACCCATAATTGAGCCTGTTTTAAGGGCATTTGCAAGTGCATTATAGTCAACCATATATGAACGTGCTGTGTTGATGAAATATGCAGTATCCTTCATAATACCGAACTCTCTTGCACCGAGGAGGATTGTTTTCTTTGAAAGTCTTGCATGGAGTGACACGATGTCAGACTCTCTGAGGAGTTCATCAAGGGGTACAAACTTTGCGATATTCTTGTTGATACCTGAATAGTTTTCAAACATATCGTTGATAAGGATTTTGCAGTTGAATGACACAAGCTTATCGTAGAGAAGTCTGCCAACAGTACCGAAGCCGATGATACCTACTGTCATATCGCTCATTTCTCTGATTTTCTTTTCGGTGTTGGGATATTTTTCTCTCCATTCACCTTTCTGGATAGCCATTGCTGAACGTGAGATGTTTCTCACTTCGTTGAGCATAAGACCTACTGTGTATTCAGCAACAGCGTTTGCATTGTGTGCAGGGTTGAGAAGAACTGCAATGCCTTTTTCACTTGCTGCTTCAATGTCAAGGTTTTCGTGACCGCCTCTGTTACAAAGGATAAGCTTAAGGTTGGGGGCTTTGTCAAGAAGCTTACGTGTTACGGGACAAAGGTGCACCATAAGCACTTCTGCATCTGCCATAGCCTCTTCAAGACCTTCGGGAAGAGGAAGTGTTTCAAATCCGCCTGTTTCAATTGTCTTGACAACGTTTCTCATTTCGTGTCTGTCGTGAGAACCGAAATAGAAATATTTTGTGTCAAGCATCATATCTTCATAGCCTTTTTCAATACCCGCTTTCATCATTTCGGATGTAATGAAAATATCGCCTACTGCTACGCACTTTTTAACCATCGGAATTTTCCTCCCTTATTTAATCTGTCCGTCCTGAATCATCATATTGCCCAAGAGCATATCAAATTCAGTTGTGATTTTGAAGTTTGTTCTTTCACCCTTTACAATACCTACTGAAAGGTCATGTTCAAGGTACATTCTGCCTGCTTCCATATAAGCGTCAATTTCTTCCTGTGTGAGTTTTTCATACAGGTCGTCAAACTGTTTTATATTGAATGTCTGGGGACCCTGATCAAGGAACACTGTGTCACGGTTGGGAACAACTGTGCTCTGCTTTCCGTCCTCTGCAATAAGAACTGTGTCAATTGTGGGGACTGATGTTGTTACCATATCGTATTCCTTTGCAATAACAAAGTTATCGTTGATAATTCTTGAAGAAACGAAAGGTCTTGCACAGTCGTGAATGAGCATCATATCGTCCTCAGTCAGGTCTGAACCGAGAATTTCCATACTCTTTTTCACGATGTTTACCATTGAAAGGAATCTTGATGTACCGCCGTGGATGATTTCAATACGTGATGTATCAACACCGTATTCCTCAAGCATATTCTTACAATATTCTTCCCACTGAGGGTTCATTGCAAGAATCACCTTGTCAACACATTTTTCATTAAGAAAAGTATTAAGTGTTCTGACAACTATGGGTGTATCGCCGATTTTAAGAAACTGTTTGGGAACTGAGCTCTCCATACGTGAGCCGATGCCCCCTGCAAGAATACCTGCAAAATTCATATTC
>JAZRQI010000144.1:0-6886 GCA_045649705.1 Acutalibacteraceae bacterium | reverse complement strand
TTAAAAAGCACAAGTGCTCAGGTGCTTCTTGTTTATTCAGATAACGATACCTTGTGCAAAAAAGAAGTGCATTTTGACGAGTTGAAAGAAAAACTTTCAGGCAGAGAAAACATAAGATTTCTTCTCGAAAATAATAAAGGTCATAACCCTAATTTTACTTCCGATGCAGTAAAATACAAGGATGACTTTTTTGCACTTTTCACTAAAAAGAATAAAAAGAAGCAACTTGTGACAACAGAAGAAAAAGAAAACTTTAAAAAGTCTTTTGATTGGCACAGAATGACTTGTCAGGATGATGATGTATGGAAAGAAATTCTGAAGACTCTTGAAAGCTGATATGCAGTTGAAATATCATAGTAAATAATGTATAATAAGTATTAACTTATGGGAGGCGATTAGTGTGGCAGAAAAGAATTATGCAAAACTTATCAAAGTACTGCAGATTGCGGCAGGAGTGTTGATGTTGGCAATGGTTGTAGTGTGTATCATTCTCATTCAGAAATACAACATCAAAGTGTCAAACATCCCTGAACTCAGCAAGATGATTACAGGCGGTACGGCAACAATAGCTTTTATTGTTATTGCATTTTCAGTGGTGAAATCGTTTGCTCTTGTTTTTCCGCCCGCAGTTGTTTTTTCAATATGTGCATATATGATGCCTAACTATTGGCTGGCACTTCTTATTAACGTGATTTCTGTTTTTCTCAGTTCATCAATTCCCTATTTTCTGGGAAAATTCACAGGTGAGGGAATGGTAAATACTCTCAAAAAACGTTTTAAGGCAGTTAAGAAGATTGACGACTTTGCAGGTGCAAACGAAGCACAGACAACATTTGTTGTTAAGCTTTCAGGTCTGCTTCCCGGAGACCTTTCAAGTCTTCTGTTCGGTGCAATGGGCACATCTTACAAAAACTTTATGATTGGTGCAAACCTCGGTATGTTCCCCCTCTGTCTTGTTTACACAGGCTTTGGATGTGCACTCAAAAGTGTAGGAGAGAAACCTTGGCTTACAGCAATTCCCGTAGCAACAATTATTGTTTTTGTTATTATTTCAAGTTTTATTACAAAGAAAATGATAGAGAAAAACAAAAAGAGAATCAAAGAAGAACAAGGAGAATAATTATGTCAAAAATTATCGGTAACTCAATCCCCAATATTCCCTGGGAAGATAAACCTGAAGGATACAGATACCCTGTATGGAGATACAGCGGAAATCCTGTTATTACAAGAGACAACCTTTTCGGTGCAAACAGTATTTTTAACTCTGCAGTAGTTCCTTACGGCGACGGTTTCGCAGGTGTTTTCAGAGTTGACAACATAAGCCGTGACCATACTCTTGTTGTAGGTTACAGTAAAGATGCAATCAATTGGGAGCTTGAAGAAAAAGTAATTTTCAGAGGATATGACCCAAGACTTTGCGAGATTGACGGAAAGTATTATCTTTCCTGGGTAAATCTTACACCTCACGGAACAACAATCGGCATCGCTTACACAACAGATTTCAAAGAGTGGACTCAGCTTGAAGATGCTTGTTATCCTGTTGCAAGAAACGGTGTTCTGTTCCCCAGAAAAGTCAATGACGAATTTCTTCTTTTTGTACGTCCCTGCGACAGAGGACATACTCCCTATGGTGATATTTTCCTCAGCCACAGTAAAGACCTTACTTATTGGGGTAAACACAGATTTGTTATGTCACCTGTTAAAAACTGGGAAATGACAAAAGTTGGTGCAGGTCCTACACCTATCGAAACAGATGAGGGTTGGCTTGTGTTCTATCACGGTGTTCTGACAAGTTGTAACGGCTTTACATACGCTATGGGTGCTGCAATTCTTGATATTGACAAGCCCTGGATAGTAAAACACAGAGCAGACTGTTTCCTGCTTGCTCCTCACGAGAATTACGAGCTTGTAGGTGACGTTCCCAATGTAGTTTTCCCCTGTGCTGCACTTGCAGATGCTGAAAGCGGAAAAATTGCAATTTACTACGGCGGTGCAGACACAGTTGTGGCACTTGCTTTCACAACAGTTGATGAAACAATTAAATTCATCAAAGAACACGACTTGAACAAAGAGGACTAAAAAATGCTTTCTTTTCAGTGCGATTACAATAACGGTGTGCATCCTGAAATACTCCGTCGTCTGACAGAAACAAATGAAGAACTTCTTCCCGGATACGGCGACGATAAATACTCTGTGTCGGCAAAGGAAAAAATAAAGATTGCCTGTAACAAAAAAGATGCAGAAGTTTTTCTTGCAGTGGGCGGTACACAGACAAACAAAATCGTTATCAGTTCGCTTCTTTTGGCAGGTGAGGGAGTTGTCAGTGCAGATACGGGACACATCAACTGTCACGAGGCAGGAGCAATTGAAGAAACAGGGCACAAAGTTCTTACACTTCCCAACGAAAACGGAAAAATAAGCAGTGATAAACTGAAAGAGTATCTTGAAAAGTTTTATGATGATGAGGCTCACGACCATATGGTTTTTCCGGGAATGGTGTATATTTCTCATCCTACGGAATACGGCACTCTCTATACAAAAAAAGAACTTGTAAGTATTTCGGCAATCTGTAAGGAATATGAACTTCCTCTTTTTCTTGACGGTGCAAGACTTGGTTACGGCCTTATGAGTGAGGGTACGGATGTAACACTTGAAGATATCGCAGAAATCTGTGATGTGTTCTACATCGGCGGCACAAAGGTTGGTGCTCTTTGCGGTGAGGCAATAGTTTTCTCAAACATAAAAGCACCTAAAAGATTTTTCTCGGTTATCAAACAAAGCGGTGCTCTTCTTGCGAAAGGAAGACTTTTAGGCATTCAGTTTGACACACTTTTTACTGACAATCTTTATTTCAGAATCAGCCGTCATGCTATTGAAATGGCAGACAGGCTGAGAGAGATTTTTACTGAAAAAGGATATGAATTTTTCATAGAAACAAAGACAAACCAGGTTTTTGTAATTCTTGAAAACAGTAAAATGGAAGAACTGAAAAAGGAAGTATTTTTTGAATTCTGGGAAAGAAAAGATGCAAACCATACAGTGGTAAGGTTTGCATCAAGTTGGGCAACAAAACCCGAAGATATTGAAAAATTAAATGAACTCTTATAATAAAAACCTGACTGAATTTCAGTCAGGTTTTTAAACTTATATAGCATTGTTAATGATTTCTGCAACCTTTGCAACTTCTACCTCTGTCCAATCGGGATTGATTGCAATGTAAGCAGTTCTTGCAAGGTAATCGAGAGTTCGGGGACACATGTCAAGTGAGTAGTCCATCTGCAAATCTTTGTTGAGTTCCATTTTGAAGGGGTCCATTGCAGGGTGGAGTGCACCGCGTTTTTCCATAATCTGAGTCCAGTTAGTGTAGATGTGTTTGCCTGTATCTTCGGGAATCACAATACCGAGACCGTTTTCTTTACACTTTGCTGCGAAATCTCTTGTCTTTTCAGATGTTTCAAATCTGAGTGCAAGTGTTGTTGCTGTGTCACCAACAGAGTCGTGAGAGGGTGCAACAAGGTTTTTGTCTGCCAGTTTTTCAATAAGTGCAAATTTATTTTTGTGAAGGTCTTCAATAATTGCGGGAAGTTTCTTCAACTGCTCGCGGAGAATTGCACCTGTAATATCAGAGATTCTGAATTCTGTACCGCCGAAAAGAGGCTCTGTGATACCGTCAAGCTGAGTGCCGAAGAATGCTACTGCACTTGAATCGTGGAAAATAAGAGCGCGTTCAAAAATCTGACGGTTGTTTGTAACAAGAGCACCGCCCTCACCTGCGGTAATAACTTTATAGTAGTTATAGCTGTATGCACCTGCATCACCGAGAGTTCCGAGAAATTTGTCTTTGTATCTTCCTCCGATTGCCTGACAAGCATCTTCAACAACTGCAATGTTATGTTTCTTTGCAAGTTCACAGATTGCATCCATATTACAAGGGAATCCCTGGATGTGTACGGGTATAATTGCTTTTGTGTTTGCTGAAATTTTCTTTTCGATTTCATTTACATCAATTGTAAGTGTTTCATCAATATCAGCAATAACAGGAATTGCACCAACCTGAGTTACTGCAAGGGCAGTTGCTATGTAAGTGTAACCAGGAACAATAACTTCATCTCCGGGGCCTACTCCAAGACCGATAAGGGCAGATACAATTGCACCGAAACCTGATGACATAAGAAGGCAGTATTCACTTCCTGAATATTCTTTCCATTCCGCTTCAAAGTTCAGTACTTCCTGACCGCTTCCGTTAATTTTGAAAAAGTCGTGTGTATTTATTGCACGTGCCACTGCATCAATTTCTTCTTTACCTATTCTGAACATTTCTTATACCTCATTCTAAATTTTCGCGAATAATTCGCAGATTTTCATTTATAATATTCTGGTCAGTTTTTTCACTAAGCGGGAAAAGATGACCGTACATAAAACAACCTACTTCGTAACCGCCGCGGCAGAGCTGGTCTTCTGAGGGTAGATAAACATTATATCCGTTTGCACAGGAAAGGCAAAGGGTATAAGGGTAGGGGGAATAGTCGCGTAATCTCATTACGATTTCCGAGAACATTTCAAAGGGGAAAGGAATAATAACAATATCACCGAGAGTAATGATTGTCTGGGGGTATGAAAAATATTCAGGAATTTCACAAGTGGGATTTTTAAGAAACTCATAGGTTTCTCTGTAATGCTCATATTCAAGCTTGTCAATGTTAATAAGTTTTTCAGGCTCTTTGAATTTTGAAAGACGTTTTTCAACCTCGTCAATTGAGGGCATTTCCTTGTAAGGAAGACGTACTTCATCTGTGAAAATTTTAAGTTCACCCGGATGGTATCCGCTTTTGTTTTTATATGCTCTTATAGCATCAAATGCGGCAACTCCGCCGAGTTCTTCTGTGTAAGAGATGTTACCTGTAGTTTCTCCGTTTGTAAGACGGGGACCTACATCGCCGATAGCACCATTGAAAAATGCAGTAAGAGTGCCTGTTTCTTTTTGAAGACGGTCAATCATAATTCCTGACCAGTCGCGTGTGATTTCGTGATTGCAGCCTGTGGCAGTACCGTGACAACCGTAGTGAATAAGGTTAAGGATTCCCTCTTTTGTTTCTGTGTTTCTTATGGAAACTACTGTCATATTGGGGTCAAAGCATCCGTGAGGATTCTGACCGAGACCGATGTCTCCGTTTTCGTGCTGAACGCGGCGATTAATACCTACAAGGCTTTCTGTCACACCTGTTGAAATTTCTGCAGGAGCAAGGTTTTCTATTGCTTTTTTTACGGATCTGACAGTGGCAGGGAAAAAGATTGTATCAAAATACTCTCTGTTCAAATCACCCCAACCTACTGTTCCCGAAAGGTTAGGAGCAGAGTGAGTATGTGTTGAAGCGATAATCATATTTTTTTCAGGTATGCCTGTTTTCTCAGACAATCTCTGTAAAATTTCTCTTGTAAGTTCTGTCTGAATATCACCGATTTCGGCAGTGATTAGCAAGGCCGTTTCTCCATATTGACTGAGTGCAAGACAAGTAACAGACAAATCGTCGCGAACGGAATCACTGTATATATCAGGTCTGTATCCGTAAAGGAAAGTACCTATGGGAGGAGTGGTTATTTCTTTTGCGGCACCTGCTTTAAAAATATTCATAGTTGTCACCTCTGTTTTTAATTATACAACAAGTTTTTGTTTTGTAAAGTTTAATTTGAATAAAACAAAGAAAAATGATATAATAAATCAGGTGATTATATGATTAAAGCAGTTCTGATTGACATTGACAATACTTTACTTGATTTTCACAAGTGCTCAAAGGAATCCATGTGCCTTGCGGCAGAAGATTTCGGTATAAATTTTCCTGAAAATTACTTTGAAGTGTTTACGGAAATTAACAACAGTCTCTGGGAAAAAATCGAAAAAGGTGAGTTGAACCGACAGGGACTTTTTAAGGTAAGGTGGAACCTTATTTTTGAGGCTATGGGAATAGATGCAGACGGAGAAGAGTTCGAAGAGCTTTTCAGAGAATATATTAAATCAAGCGCAATTCCGGTAGACGGTGCAAAAGAGCTTCTTGAATATCTGAGTGATAAATATTATGTCTGTGTTGCAAGTAACTCTGAACTTGCTCAGCAGGAAAAGAGATTAAGAAAAGCACAAATGCTGCCGTATATCAGAAAGATTTTCACTTCTGAGGAAATCGGTTTTGCCAAACCATCAGAAGGATTTTTTGCAGTTTGCAAAAGAGATTTGCCTCAGTTTGAAAAAGATGAAATAATGTTGATAGGAGATTCAATAACAGCAGATGTTGAGGGTGGTAACAAATTCGGACTTAAAACCTGTTGGTTCAATTTCGCAAAGAAACCTGATGCCGTATGCGACTCTGCAGATTTCATTGTTGATGATTTGCTCCAAATAAAAAACATCTTATAATAAAGAAAAACCGCAGTTCATCTGAACTGCGTTTTTTTGTGTGTAGTATGTTTTGTGTTCACAAATTTTGATGGTTAAATTTTAATAATCAGCCCATAACGCCAAGAAGCCAATCGAAAATCTGAGAAACGATTTCTTTTGCTTCTGCACTTGCGTCAGCCCATACAAGAATCTGTTCAACAAGGTCAAAAATCATCTGTAACATTTATATACTCTCCTTTCATTGCTTGATATTTTTCCCGAAATTATAATACCATTTTTTGTATTTTATAACAATACAAAACAAATTAAGAATGATTAAAGAAAAATTAAGATTGTCGAAAAATGATTTTTTATGCGATTAAAAAAACTGTAAAAAGCAAAAATATTTGAAACGACTATTGCTATAATTACCATTTTATGGTAATATGGTAAAGAAATGGCACAGAAAAATAAAATTTTGGAGGAAAAACAATGGAAAAGCAGATAAAAGTGATT
>JAZRQI010000143.1:0-3170 GCA_045649705.1 Acutalibacteraceae bacterium | reverse complement strand
TAATCGATATCTGTTAGGTCACCTGTGTAGTCAACTGCAGAAACAGTAAGACCGAGATTTTTGAGTTTGCGTTTAACCGAGGGAGTGTTATCAGGGTTGAGAGGGCCGTTAGGAGCAGTGAAAACGTCGTCTTTTATGTCGTGAACTTCGATTCCCTTGAAACCAATGTCCTGAGCAGTAAGACAGAAATCACTCCAGGAATAGCCTTTCCAGTTTTTTGTAGAAAAAGCAAATTTCATTTAATTAACCCTCCTCGTAAACAATCTTGTTAAGTGCGCTCACATAAGCACGGATAGATGCACTGATAATGTCGGTCGAAATACCGTTACCTGCATAAACCTTACCGTTTGAGCGGAGTTTGACAATTGCAGAACCCATTGCTTCTTTACCTTCTGTGACTGACTGAATCTGGAAATCGTCAAGCTCATAGTGGCATCCCACAATCTGTTCAATTGCCATAAATGCGGCGTTGGTAGGACCGTCACCGATGCTGACACCGCCTACTTCTTTGCCGTCTTTTTTCATTTTTATGTTAGCAGTAGCAGAGATGATGTTACCGCTGTTGATAACGTAGCTGTCAAGTTTGTATGTAGCAGGAACCTGTAAAGCAACAGAAGCCACAATAGCATCAAGCTCTTTTGCAGTAACTGTTTTCTTTTTGTTTGCAACTCTTGTGAATGATTCAAAAACATTTGCAATATCGTTTTCGCTAAGGTCATAACCTAATTCTCTGATTGCCTTTGAAACAATAGAGATGTCGTCACCCTCAGTGAGGACGATGCCGTCGTGTTCGTTTTCAGAAACAGAATCAAAAACAGATGTGCGTGAAGATGTAGAACTGATAGCGTTTTCAATCATACCGAGAACGCGTCTGAATTCAGTAGCTTTCACGTTCGTGTGAATGTCGCAGGAATCTCCGCGAGCCTTGAGAATGTTGACAATGCTTTCGATTCCGGGGAACTCAGTTCCGTCAACAGTAGTTTTGATTTCTGTTGCACCTGATTTGATACCTGCAAAAGCACAGGCACTTGCCATTGAAATTGAGTTGTTAGCCTCGATTGAAAGTGAAACATCTTTCAAAGCGGGAACGGTGTTATAGATGTCATCAATGAATGCGCCGAATTCGTCAGCAAACATAGTACCTGCAGTGTCGCATACAGTGATAATGTTTGCACCTGCTTCGATTGCAGTTTCGATTGCTTTGCAAAGGAAGTCTTTTTCGCATCTTGTAGCATCAACTGCTGTGAACTCAACGTCAGCACAGAGTGCTTTTGCCTTTTTAACAAGAGTTGAAATAAGTTCAATAATTGCTGCAGGTTTCTTATGGCACTGATATTCCATCTGAACGGGAGACACGGGAATTCTCACGTTAAGTCTGGGTTTTCTTGCGTCTTTAATGCACTCATAAGCCTTTTCAAGTTCTTTTTCGGTAATACCTGTAGGGCAGGAGAGAGTGCAGTTTTTAACTGTGAGAGCAATAGTTCTGACAAGGAGTTCGTCAGTTTTACCGCCGTCAACCATACCTGTTTCAACAGTGTCAATTTTTAGTTTGTCAAGGAGTTTTGCAAGTTCAATTTTATTTTTGAAACTGATAGTAGATTTTTTGTCTGACATAATCTGTCTTAAAGTAATGTCTGCGATTTTAACTGTTTTCATAGTAAAATCCTCCTCAAAAATAAATCCCCGAAGTTCTCTTGAACCTCAGGGACGATAATAAACTTATCGCGGTACCACCCGTCTTGCTGAAAAATCAGCCACTCATCGGACTCATTTTAAAGTCCATAGCCATGGTAACGGGGCATCCGTAATTCCTTATGCAGTTCCTGTGAACGGTTAGGGAATTCTGCTCTGATACGAGACAGCACCTGACTTATCTGTCGGCTCACAGCAACCGCCGACTCTCTGAAAGACACGGAAAAGTGCTTAATATCTTCAACGCATTTAAGTTTTCAATTTTCAATAATTCTAACATAATGGAAAAGAAAAGTCAAGAGAAAAAAGCAAAAAATATCGGGTGCATTTCTGCACCCGATAAAAAATCTGTATTTAAATTACAGCTTCATTGCGATGTCCCAAGCCTGCCAGATAACAGTTCTGAGGTTGCCGACTTTTGAAGCGTCACCAACGATGTGAACGTGTTTTGCTTTTTCTGCAACAGGAGCGGGTTTGTAACCAACTGAAAGGATTACGTTATCAGCGGGAACGTCAATTGTTTTGCCGTCCTTAGTTGCGATTGTAACACCGTCTTCGCGGATTTCTGTTGTCTTTGATTCAAGATAAACAGGAACGTTGTTTGCTTTGAAGCAGTCACGAAGGAAGCTTGTGTTTGCAAGTGCAACACCGGGAGTTGTGATAAGGTCATCCTGCATTTCAACGATTACAGGTTTTTTGCCCTGAAGGAAGAGGTCGTAAGCAATTTCACAACCGGTAAGACCGCCGCCGACAATAACAACGTTGTCACCAACTGTCTTTTTGCCGAGAAGGTAGTCACAAGCCTCAATACCGTATTCTGCAGCGCCCTTAACGGGAATCTTGTTGGGTGTTGAACCTGTTGCAACGATAACTTCGTCAGCATCAAGTGATGCGATATCTTTAACCTCTGTGTTCATCTTAACTGTGATAGAGGGATACTGTTTGATTTCACGGTTGTACCATGCAATAAGGTCACGGTCTTTTTCTTTGAAAGAGGGAGCAGCTGCAGCAATGAATACACCGCCGAGAACGTCTGACTTTTCATAGAGAGTAACTGTATGACCGCGTTTTGCAGCAACGATAGCAACTTCCATACCGCCGATACCGCCGCCGATAACAGCAATCTTCTTCTGTTTCTTAGCGGGAGCGATTTTGTATTTCTTAGACTGCATTGTAAGGGGGTTGAGTGCGCAACGTGAAAGACCCATTGTATCTTTAAGGTCCTGAGTATTTGCGTGACCCTTTGAAGTTGAGAAGTTGAAGCAACCGCTGTGGCAGCAGATACAAGGCTTGATTTCTTCAAGTCTGTCTTCGATAATCTTTGTAATCCATTCGGGGTCAACAAGGAACTGACGTGCAATACCTACACCGTCAATTTTGCCGTCTTTAATAGCCTCTGCACCAACATCGGGTTCCATACGACCTGCACAAACAACAGGGATGTCAACGAAATTTTTGATGTGAGCAACGTCTTCAAG
>JAZRQI010000142.1:0-2256 GCA_045649705.1 Acutalibacteraceae bacterium | reverse complement strand
GTTGCAGGTGAATGCACTGACGAAAGCAATATCAAAAAAGTTGATGTGTTCAACGAAGATTACCGTATGAAAGCAGAAGGCGACGTTATCAACTGGTTTGAAATTGATATGCCTGTAGGATATCTTTCAATCAACGATACTTTAGAAGACATCTTCAAACCCTTCAGAGGTAAAATTGCCATTGTAAAAGTTCTTCTTAAGCTGAAAAAATCTATGAGCGGCGGAAAAGACAAGGGCGAAAAAGGCAAAAAAGAAATTATGGGATTTGATATGAGCAACGTAGGAATGAAACTCAACAGTGACCTTATCAAGATGGTAATAAATATGGTCAAAGGATTCACAATAAGAAGAATTCTCATGATGATCGGTGCAAAAATTCCTAAGGAAGATATTCTTGAAATCAATAAAATGCTCAACAAAATCAAAAAGAAATAATTAAAACGAAAAAAGGCGTTGTACGATGTACAATGCCTTTTTGTATGCTTTTATGAAAATTAACTCGGGACGGGCAACCCGTCCCCTACGATTTAACCGTTAGTTTGATTTTTAAATATTGTTTCAGTTTTTCTTTTAACTGTAAAAAATAAAATAAGAGAAATTACAAGTCCTACTCCGATAATTATGAATATCCATTCGTCACGATAATCGAATAAATATGAGTTCCATATAATTGCCTCATAAGTTCCCGCACCAAGAAATACAAAAGGATAAATTACAAGAATAACCGGAATCAGTATCCATGACAAAATACTTCCATCATCAAGATAAACATTTTCACTGAAGAATGATAATGCATAAGGCACAGCAGTCATAATAAAAGCAGACCAATACATCTTCTTATAATTTTTCAATTTTCCTATAAGCGCAAAAGTAATAACAAGTATTGCGAAGACAAAGGGAAGTGCATCAAAAATAAAAGACGGAATTTTATTAACAACTTCTTGGACAGGAGTATCATATAAAATGTCAAGCATATCTCCTGTAATCAAACCAAATAACCAAAAAATCAGAACACTGAAAACTCCGATAAAAATCTGTTTACCTGAAGACAATTTTTTATCTTTCATCCCAATCACCTCTTTATCTTCATTATAACCCACACCTGAAAAAATTGCAACACATTTAATATTTTCGTTACATATTTTTTACACTAATTTCCATTTAACCTGGAAAATTTCGCAGTGTCTGTCTTCTGCTGCAGGTGCATAGAAAGTGGTGAGCAATGTTCCGTCTGAAAGCTCAATTGTTGAGGGATAACCCAGGTCATCTTCATCAAGCTTGCTTTCATAAAGTCTGATATCTGTTTCCCAGGTTTTGCCGTAATCGGTACTTAACATCGCCATAATTCCGTAGGGCTCTTTTCTTCTGCCGTAGGTGGAAATCAACACACCTGATGAATGCAAAAACAGATGAGGCGGTGCACCGTCAGTTTCACCGAGAATCCTTTCAGGTGTAGTCCATGTCCTTCCCTTATCAGAAGAAAAACACTGATAAGTTGTAAACAAATTGTCGTTTTCGGCTCTTGTGTGACAGATAAGTCTTCCGTCTGGAAGTTCAAGTACATGAGGCTCATTGATAAAAATATTTTCGTCATCAATTGTGATTTTACTTATGTATTCTGCTTCTGCGGTTTCCGTATTAAGTCTCACAACTTCAAGTCCTGCTTCACAATTGTGGAAATTATTTCCCACCCACAGAACAGTTCCGTCACTGAGTTCACGAGGACCGTGCGGAGATGTAACTGGAGAGCGGAAAATCTCACCGAAAGTAACACCGCAGTCGTAGCTTATACGGAAAGTTGAGCCGAGATATTTTTCTTCATCTTCCTCTGTGATTGTGTCAAGATATCTCTGTACATATTCGTTTTCTTTGTTATAATCTCTCTGCATTTCTGCTGAGTTATTAAATGAAGTAACGATAACACCCTTTTCACCGAAAGGGCAGATACCCACATCTCTGTCATCAAGAGGTGTGTCAATTACAGGTGCAGGTGCAGTATAAGTTTCACCGTTATCATAACTGTAAGAAATTACTGCCTTACCGAAAGGACAAACGTGTTCAAGTCTGAAACCCGAAGCACCGACTGCAATTTTACCGTCCTGAAGTTTTACAACAGTAGGCCAGCCGAAATAGTTGTGTTTGCTGCCTCGATTTGACATAATAATTTTTGGTTTACCGATAAGTTTTATTTCCATAATGTCACCTCTTAAAATTTATTATATCATAAAAATTTAAAAGAGCAAGATTTTTAGTGAA
>JAZRQI010000141.1:0-2042 GCA_045649705.1 Acutalibacteraceae bacterium | reverse complement strand
TTGGGTTTCCTTCCCAATTTTATATATATTGGTTTATTATCTTCATGGTGTGTGTCGATTGAAAGAAGAATCATTAACAAGCAGATAAGGCACTTACTTATGGGCGTAGGAATACTTATGATTTTCTGGATTGCCGTCAGGACAGTTAAATGGCGATTCTTTTCTCCATTTGATATGATAGGCAGGTATTTGTGGTATTGTTATTATATACCTATGATTCTTGTGCCGTTGCTTGGCGTTTTTATAATTATCTGTAGCGGAAAATCTGAAAATTACACTTTGCCGAAGAAGATGAATTTTTTCTTTATTCCTGCATTTATACTTATCGGTATTGTTATGACAAATGACTTTCATCAGCTTGTGTTTAAATTTACTGACGGAATCGAAAATTACAATGACCGATATACATACGGATTTCTTTTCTATGTAGTTATTGCGTGGTTTGTTGCACTTGGCTTTTACTTTGTAGTAATGCTTCTTATCAAAAGCCGTGTGCCGGGCAGTAAAACCTTTCAGAAAATGCCTGTTATCATAATGATTTCTGCAGTTGTTTTCTGGATTCTTTATGCTTTCAGACTGATTTTCAATGTTGACCTGACAGCCGTTGACTGCCTTATTATCGCCCTTCTTCTTGAAAGTGCAATACAGTCGGGACTTATCCGTTCAAATTCAGGTTATGGTGATTTGTTCAGAGTATCAACGGTTGCAGCGCAGATTGTTGACGGAAAATATAATGTCTGCAACTCTTCTGCAGGTGCAGTTGAACTGACAACTACTACAATGAAACAGGCTGAGTCAGGTGCTGTTGATTTAGGTGAAATTCAGTTGCAAAGCAGACCTGTTTCAGGCGGTCGTGTCTTATGGCAGGAGGATATAAGCAGAATCAAAGAATTGTACGAAGACCTTGCAGAGGCTCAGGAGCAATTAAGCGAGAATAATGTTCTTCTGAAAGCTGAACTTGATATCAAAGAAAGAAAAGCACGTCTTGACGAGAAAAACAGACTTTATGACAGAATTATAAATGAAATGGCAGAACAGCTTATTAAGGCAGATGACCTGCTGAGAGAAGCGGAGAAAAATCCTGAAATTGCAAAAGAAGCCTTATCGCAGATTTGCATAATCAGTGCATATATAAAAAGGCGAGGAAATCTTCTTCTCATCAATGAAGACAATGCGTATATTTCAGGTGAAGAACTTGAATTCTGCATAAGAGAGTCTCTCGATAATATGCGTTTTGCAGGAATTGCCACATCGTATTACAGTCAGCTGAGAAACAAAATAAAAACACGCCATATAGTTGCGTTTTATGATTTGTTTGAGAAAATTGCCGAATGTTATTTCGGCGATATGACAGCGATGCTTGTTATTTTGAAAAGCGACGGAGATTTCCTCAAAATGAAAATCCAGATAGGCAGTAATGACGGTTTTGATGAAAGTACAATGACTTCGTTCAGCCTTGACGGAGGAGAAGTTTCTATCAATGTTCAGGAAAACGATATAACATTCGATGCTACACTTTTTATCGGAGGTGAAGCAGAATGATATTTTGTGAAATGAGCAGTTTGCTGCGTTCGGTTTTTCTGATTCTTATGTTCATTCCGTTGGTAGGTACGGTGTATGTGCTTCCACATGTGTTTGTGCGTAAAAATAACGAAATGAGAAAGTCAGTTCTTCTAATGCTTCTTGCAATGAATACGGCTTTTTGTTGTGCATATACTGCTGTGCATTATATGTATTTATACGGAATAAAACTTTCTCATATATGGCAGATGGTAGCAGAAACTTCTGTTGTGACCTTTTTATTGACTACCATTGTAAATGTAATTTTTTTGTGCTATCTTATATGGGAAGACAGAAAATACAGAAGAACTTCTATTTCCCACAACTCGGTAAAGGAAAGCCTTGACAATCTTCCCACAGGTCTTTGCTTTTCTGACAAGAGGGGAATGGTAAGGCTTTCAAACCATAAAATGAACAGTTTAAGCCACATTATCGCAGGTGAAGAATTGCAGGATGCGAAAACATTCTGGGAACAACTGAAA
>JAZRQI010000140.1:0-2464 GCA_045649705.1 Acutalibacteraceae bacterium | reverse complement strand
TTGCCCTGCTCAACGATAATCATACACTGACCGTCAGCAACTGCAATACCTGAACCGTTGGAGATGATGTTGTCACTGCCCTTTGTGTTTGAAGAACGTCCGCCTACACGCTTCTGTCCTTTCACCATAAGCACGTCGTTTTCAATTGCTTCGCAGTAGAAAAACTCTTTCCACTGGTCGGCAAGAACTCCGCCGAGTGCTCCTATTCCTGCTTTAATAAGTCCCATATAAAATTTCTCCTTTCAGAAATTTATTATTTTTATTTTAAACAGCCCTCAAGGACTGCTTATCAGCCTACATATGTTGTAACGTAAATTGTGTAATCAACGCCGTCACCGGGGTATTCATATTCCTTTGTATAGCCTTCGTCAAAGTAAGACGAATAGTGTACATCCGCCTGATAATTATTATCTGCAATAACTTCCCAATTGTACGGAACCTCATATTCTCTCACATATTTTACAGGTTCTTCACCTTTAGTTGTTTCAAAAACAACGGTTACATTTTTCATCGTACCGTTCCAGTCATCAAGAACATTCATCTGCTCAAGACGTTTATTATAAATAAATTCCTCTTCAACAATATAGCCGTCATTATTATGAACCTCTTTAACTATATTAAGAGTACCCTTCTCAACATAACAAACAGTCTGAATGTACAATTCGTCTTCAGGGTCTTCATCAATATTTTCATAAATATAAAATTCGTCTGTTTCTTCCCTGAAGCTCAGATTATCATAAATAAATGAATATGAAATGTAATCGTTATACCACGGTGTGGTTGCGTTCTCGTCTTCGCTTCCGTACATATCAACAAAGGCACGGACACGGAATCTTCCCCCGTTTTCAGACAGCATATTCATACCATTATATTCTGCTGTTACAATACGCATCTCTTCACCGAATTCGTGCAGGGTCTGGTCACATACCCTGACCACCTCAGAATTGAACATGAAATACATTTCGTATGTTGTTTCGTAATCCGAATCTGTTTCTGTGTAAACGCATTCATTTCTCTTCAGAAGATTTTCAAGAAGATTGGCTTCTGCAACCTCCTTGACCGTCGGGATTTTCTTCTCCTTTTCAGTTACGGAAACTGTTTCATTCACTGTTGTTCCGTTTTCAGTCGTTTCGTTATTGTTATCTGTTTTATTGCAGGAAAAAAGCAACAGAAAAATCACAAGACACAGTGCAAGCGAAACAATTCTTTTAAACATTTTCATCACTGTCAACTCCTTTGTCGTAAGGCTTGTAGCCTGATGATGAATAAGGGTTTTTGTTTTCTTTGGGAGGGTCAGGTCTGTTGCCTTCCCGTATAAGACGGGAAAAAACAATAGTTTTCACGGCAACACCAATAACCCAGAGGGCAATTGCACCTGCAAAGTACCACAAGGATATTTCAAAGATAAAATGAAGTGCAAGTAAAATCCATGCAGGAATTGTCCACTCAAGGTTAAATATGAGGTTTATTCCAAGTGCGGCAAAGAAGCCTCTCCTCTTTACTGCAGGACGTTTTTTCATAACGCTGTCCACCTCATTCAATAATAAGTCTGCCGCTGATTTCCCTCTCAAGAGTGTTGTGAACTGAAAGATATTCATCGAGAATTTCTCTGCAGGAGGTTGATATCATTCTCGGTTTTCCGTTTTTCGCAACCTCATCATAAGAAACTGAGAAGAAGTTTTCAAGATTCATGAAATGAAAGTGCTGAAGACCGATTTTATAAATTTTATCATCAACAACATCTTCACCGCCCAGCATAAATTTTTCAAACTCATGCTTTTCACGGTTGTAAACAACTCTCATGCCTTTTGAGAACTGATAAAATTCACAGTGTGAGCCTTCCCACACTTCATCACGAAGCATATATTTCACCATTCTTTTAAGCTGTTCACCTGTAACACGAAGCATATATGCAGGGTCATCATAAGGGAAGCACTCTGTAAGGTCAGAATAAAGAACAATCGGTCCTAACTCAGTAGAACGGACACTTCCTGAGCCGAGAAGCATAAGGTCAAGCCCCAGACTGTCACGCATAATATCTGCAAAGAGACCGCCAAGCTCAGTTTCACGGTAGCGTGAGGGATGAGTAAGCTGTCTTTTGAACCTTGTGACAAGACGTCCGTATTTCATATCTGTTTTGTTTTTATAAAACCTGATAATATTTTCCAGAGCCTCATCACGGGGACAGGTTTCCTCACAGATAGGAATACTTTTCCATGTGTAGCTGTCAACACAATTGTTATCTGTGTCAACCATAATATCAAATCTGCCGATCTGGTCTGTACCTGTACCTGCCTGAACAATAACAATATCATTAACAACAGCAGGTTCTTCAATATATGTATGGGAATCTCCTCCCCCAATAACGTCGACGCCCCATGCAGGACCAAGCTTTTCTGCAAGTTTTTTGTCTTCCTCAGAGCCTATGTGAGTAAGAAGAACGGTAAAATCGATATCAATTGCA
>JAZRQI010000139.1:0-2116 GCA_045649705.1 Acutalibacteraceae bacterium | reverse complement strand
AATTATGTTATCCAGGTATGCTCAAGAAAAAGGGTTTGAGAACACCAGATTTTATGTTGATGACGGTTATACGGGAACCAACTTCAACCGCCCTGATTTCAGAAGAATGATGGAAGATGTTGAAGCAGGATATATCTCAACTATTATCGTTAAGGATATGTCACGATTCGGCAGAAACTATGTTGAGGTTGGTCTTTATACCGAATCATACTTCCCTGAAAACAATATCCGCTTCATTGCCATTACAGACTTGGTTGACAGTGCTGACGGTGAAAACGAAATCATCCCGTTCAAGAATGTTATGAACGAGATGTATGCAAGGGATATTTCAAAGAAAGTACGGTCAGCAAAAAGAATCCGCGGCAATATGGGCGAACCTCTTGCACAACCGCCTTACGGTTATGTTAAAGATACAATTAACCCTAAGAAATGGGTAGTTGAACACGAAGCTGCAGAGGTTGTGAGAGATATATTCCGTATGTGTCTTGAAGGAAAAGGCAACGAAACCATTGCCCGATTGCTTCAGGAAAACAAGGTGCTTGTACCTATGGCATATTGGCGCAGCAAGGGGTTAAACCGAGGCGGAAAGAAATCTCAGGAAGACCCGTACAAATGGTGTAAGACAACCATAGCCAAGATACTATCACAGCAGGAATATTGTGGTGATGTTATTAACTTCAGAACATTCTCAAAGTCTTTTAAAAACAAGACAAGAATACCTAACTCTGAAGAAAACTGGAAGGTATTCAAGAATGTTCACGAGCCGATAATTGACCGTGAAACCTTTGAGCTTGTTCAGACTATGATTAAGAAAACAAAACGGCGTTCACCGAAGAAACAGAATGCTGAAAAGCACCTATTCAGCGGATTGCTTCGCTGTGCTGATTGCGGTCACAATATGCGTTACCACACCAACACCATCAACAAAGACATTCATTATTTCAGCTGCGGTAACTACACCAAAGATACCCGCGGAGATTGTCAGACCAGACACTATATCCGTGCAGATGCGATTGAAGCCATAGTAATCCTTGAACTCAAGCAACTTGCGAGTTATCTCAAGAATGATGAAGAAATACTTGCAGACATACTTGAGAAGAAAACAAACAAGGACTTTCACGAACAGCAGAGATATATTGAAAGTGAACTTCAAAACGCAATCTCCCGACAGCAATCGGTAAACATCCTTTACGAGAAGCTGTATGAGAATAATGCGGTAGGTAAGGTTACGGACGAATGGTTTATGCATATGGCACACAAGTATGAAACCGAACGGGTTGCACTAAAATCCAAGATAGCAGATTACAGAACGAAACTTGCAACAATGAACACCGTTCAGCAAAGCAGGGATATGTTCCTGAAAGCTGTGCGTAAAGTTATAGAAATGGAAGCCTTGACTGCACCGCTTGTGAGAGAACTCATAGACCACATTGATGTTTACGAGACACAGGGTAAAGGTAAGAACAAAACACAGAGAGTGGTAATCCATTACAGATTTGTGGGATATATTGAACTGCCGACCAAGGAAGAAGACTTTTACAAAAGTGACACACGGCAGGGAGTTCAGGTCAGCTATATACCAAGAGCATTACCCGAAATCATAACGGCATAACAAAACAGAAAAGGTCGCAGACCCAAACAGTCTGCGACCACATAAAAACTCTTTTTAAGCAAAAAAATTGAGTATTCATAGGCAAATCCCTTATGAATACTCAATATGGTCCGAGTGGCGAGACTTGAATAATCCACTCAACTTGTTGTCTTCTTTTGCAAAATTTGTAAACCCTTATATATCAACAACTTTTTCGTGTTACTTTTCATATCTTCCGGTAACCTGTCGTAATTTTTTGCAAAAATAATGTCCAAAAAACGTCCTGAAACCACCTGTTGTATGTGGCATTTTCTGTGGAATATTTTTGTAGACAATTTTATTTCCGTATGATAAAATTAAATCAGATGATAATCATCAATTCAATTGAAGGAGATGAATTAATGAGCACAGCAACATTAAATGACATCAACAAAAGAGAAAGAATTTTAAGCATCGACAGATTCAGAGGTACGGTTATCTTCTGTATGATTATCTTCCAGTTCATCGCAAATTTCCATAATCTCG
>JAZRQI010000138.1:0-6614 GCA_045649705.1 Acutalibacteraceae bacterium | reverse complement strand
AATATGCTTGTTCCCACAGCATCGGAATTCTACAGCGGTGACACTTATTCTTCAGGAATACACTCTCAGAAGAATATAATTTCCTCAACTTACTCTCAGATGAGCGAAAATATTGTCAAAATCGACTCATATTCCCGTCTTGAAGAAAAAACCGAGGAATATATCTATTTCAGAACAGACCACCACTGGACGGCAAGAGGAGCATATCTTGGATATCTTGCTTTTTGTGAAGTTTCAGGAAATGAACCTGTGGATATAAATGAGCTTGAAACAGGCAGAATGGAAGATTTTGTAGGCACTCTTTATAAAGCCTCAAATTCAGAAGTTCTGAAGAAAAATCCCGATTATCTTGAGTATTTCAAGACACGTGTTGATGTTGATGCACAGGTTTATGAAAACGATAAAATGGAAAACGGCAAGAAAGTCTTTGTTGTGGCACGAGCCGTAAATTCAAGTAACAAATATCTTGCTTTCATTGGTGGTGACCAGCCACTTGAAAAAATAGTGACAAGCAACAAAAACGGCAAAAAAATCCTTGTAATCAAGGAATCATACGGTAACGCACTTGTGCCGTTCCTGTGTGATAATTACGAGGAAGTTTATGTTGTCGACCCGAGAAAAACAAATTTCGACTTGGCTGATTTCGTTGAAAAACAGTCAATCGGAGAAGTGCTTATGATAAACTACACCTTTGCAATGGCAAATGAAACTTACAAGGAAGCACTTCTGTCAATGATAAAATAAGTTAGGAAGTCAAAGTTATGCAGTTTATTGCCCTGGATTTGGAATGGAACAATGTTTACGGCAAAAAAATACACGGATTTTTCAATGAAATAATAGAGTTTGGCGCCGTAAAGGTTGACGAAAAGGGTAACATTTACGATGAATTTACCTGCCTTATAAACACTCAGGTTGGCAAAAAACTCCGTGCAAATACAAAAGAACTGACCCATATTACAAATGACGAAATAAAGTCAGGTGTACTATTCCCTCAGGCAGTTTCGAATTTCAAAAAGTGGATAGGCAAGGATGAAAGCGTTATTATGACCTGGGGTGACGGCGACGTAAGAGTGCTGATTGACAACTGCAAATATTTCGGATGCGGTGACACAATACCGTTCCTTGATAAATATATGGATTTGCAGAGATATTTCCAGCGTCTTAAATGCACTTCAAAGTCTCAGCAGATAGGACTTTCCGCTGCTGCTGAAATGGTGGGTATCAGTGATGACGGATACTCTCTGCACAGAGCACTTGATGACAGTAAAATCACCGCAAAATGCTTTGCTAAGATAAGAGAAGATAAGATAATCAAAGAATATATCAAGGAATGTAATGAGGAGTTTTATTCAAGAATTATATTCAAAAATAAGGTTATCAGTTCAATAAAGAATCCTCTTGTTGATAAAACTCAGCTTAATTGTGTGTGCGAAAAATGTGGGGACACCTGCAAAGCGCTTACAAAGTGGAAGTATTCAAATCAGTATTTCAGAGCACAGTACCATTGTGAAAAATGCGATGTTAAATATCAGGTAAATGTAAGATTCAGAAAGCTTTACGACAGAACGGAAATCCGTAAAATTGTCAAAGTTATTGAAGAAGAAACGGTGGAGGAAGAAAAATGAGTTTTAAATTCCGTGAAAACACAGATGAAAGAATCTACAATTGCCGTGAAAACTGTGAAATGTACCTTTATAGAAATGTAAGTGAAAAGGAATATGCAGACTATATTTTTTCTCTTGAAGAAAAAGGATATAAGGTTTTAAGTGAAAATAAACTTGCAGGTAACTTCTATACTGCCCTGAAAGGTGAAAAAGAACTGAGTGTATATTTCACACCCTGTGATAAGACTCTCCGCGTGACAGTGGCAGATGATGCCCGTTTCCCTGATTTTGAAAAGACAGAAACAGAGCGAAAAGTAAACCCCTGTTTTTATGTTTTTGAGAATGACCATACATACATCGACTGCGGAATGTGTCTGATAACACAACTTTCAGACGGTAGTTTTTTTCTTGTTGACAGCGGACATTATCTCCAGTTCAACGATAACGACAGAATCTATAACTTTATGAGGGAAAGAACTCCCGATGGTCAGAAGGTGGTTGTAAGCGGATGGCTTGTGACTCACGCTCATTCAGACCACATCTCAAAGCTTTTTGATTTCCTCAGATATAACCGCCACGATGTTATAATTGAGGCAATTTATTCAAACCTTGTTTCAAACGAATATGCTTCCGAGGAATGGGGAGTTGAAGAAAAGGGACTTGCTGAAAAGTTTTTTGCAATGCTTGAAAGATGTACCGATATCAGGAAAGTGAAACTTCACAGTGGACAGAGATTTTTTGTGCGTGATGCCTGTTTTGATGTGCTTTGCACTCACGAAGACGTTTATCCTGAGCAGATAGTGGAATACAACGATTCATCAGCAGTAGTTATGATGACAATTGACGGATGCCGTGTGTTTATTCCCGGTGATGCCTCAGGACTTGAAAGCAGGATTCTTGTTGAACGTTTCGGCGAAGAACTCAAATGCGATGTTGTGCAGATTTCACATCACGGCCACAGAGGGCTTCTTTCAGATTGTTATGAACTTCTCAAAGGAAAACTTGCCTTATTCCCCATAACACAGATTAAATTTGACGAGGCAATGCCCAAAGTCCCTGCAAATCAGGTAGCTATAGATTTGGCAGACGAATATTACGTTTCATCAAACGGAACAGTTCTAGTACCTCTTCCTTACAAAAAGGGAACGGTAACAACCTTGCCTGATGAAACATTTGAAGACTTCGGCAAAATCAAGCGAATGTGGGGTTATGACTACACAGACGAATATAAAAAAGAAATGTACGAACTTTATCTTAAAAACGGAGGAAAAGAGGAAAGTCTTTATTTACCCGTCAGATACAGCGGTACATTTGAGATGTAAAAAAATCCCGTACGATCGTTGGATTGTACGGGATTTTTGAATGCAGAGTGCAGAATGCAAAATGCAGAATTTCGGGTCTGCGACGCATATTATAACAACAAAAGCCGTTGGTGCATTCACACCAACGGCTTTAATGTTATTTTTCTTATTTAAGGTTGTTTTTAAGAGTTGCAAGTTCTGCTTTGAGTTCTGCGGGAACGTTGCCACCGAATTTTTCGTTGTAGAATGCTTCGATGCCGTCTGCTTCTTCAATCCAGAGATCTTTTTCAACTGTGAGGATGCTCTTAAGAGTTTCAAGTGAAACTTCATCTTCGATACCGTCAAGGTTGATGTCTTCAGCCTTGGGAAGGTAACCGATTTCTGATTCTACAGCATCAACTTTGCCTTCGCAACGGTCGATAATCCATTCGAGAACACGAAGGTTATCACCGAATCCGGGCCACATGAAGTTGCCTTCATCGTCTTTTCTGAACCAGTTAACGTTGAAGATTTTGGGAGCCTTGTCAGCGTCGAGAGAAGCACCCATATCAATCCAGTGCTGCCAGTAGTCAGCCATGTTGTAACCGCAGAAGGGAATCATAGCCATGGGGTCACGACGAACAACACCTACTGCACCTGTTGCAGCTGCTGTTGTTTCAGAAGCCATACTTGAACCAACAAATACACCGTGGTTCCAGTCTCTTGACTGATATACGAGGGGAGCGAGTTTTGCACGTCTGCCGCCGAATACGATAGCAGAAATCGGCACACCCTGAGGATTCTCAAATTCTGAGCTGAGGCAAGGACAGTTCTTTGCAGGAGCTGTGAAGCGGCTGTTGGGATGAGCGCCTTTTTCTTCGCTTTCTTTACCGTTCCAGGGATTGCCTTTCCATTCGATAGCGTTTGCAGGAGGATTCTTGTCAAGACCTTCCCACCAAACTGTGTTGTCATCAAGGTTATGAGCAACGTTTGTGAAGATTGTGCCCTTCTTTGTTGAAGCAAGAGCGTTGGGGTTTGATTTATCGTTTGTGCCGGGAGCAACGCCGAAGAAACCGTTTTCGGGGTTGATAGCATAGAGTCTGCCGTCTTCACCTTTACGGATCCAGGAGATGTCGTCACCTACGCACCATACTTTGTAACCTTTTTTGAGGTATTTTTCGGGGGGAATCATCATAGCGAGGTTTGTTTTACCGCAAGCTGAGGGGAATGCAGCGCAAACATATTTAACTTCGCCTTCGGGATTTTCGATACCGAGGATGAGCATGTGTTCAGCCATCCAGCCTTCGTTCTTACCGAGGTAAGAAGCGATTCTGAGAGCGAAACATTTTTTACCGAGAAGAACGTTTCCGCCGTAACCTGAGTTAACAGAGATGATTGTGTTGTCCTGGGGGAACTGGCAGATATATCTCTTTTCTTCGTCGATTTCGCAACGGCAGTGGAGACCTCTAACCCAGTCTTCTCCGTCACCGTATGTGTCGAGAACAGCTTTGCCTACGCGAGTCATGATAACCATGTTAAGAACAACGTAGATTGAGTCTGTAAGTTCGATACCTACTTTTGAGAACTCTGAACCGATGGGGCCCATTGAATAGGGGATAACATACATTGTTCTGCCTTTGTAGCTGTCACGAGCAATGTTGTAAAGCATTTCGTATGCTTCTGAGGGTTCCATCCAGTTGTTTGTGGGGCCTGCTTCTTCCTTAGTGGGAGCGCAGATGAAAGTACGGCCTTCAACACGTGCAACGTCGTTTACAGCAGTACGGTGAAGATAACAATCGGGAAGAAGATCCTGATTGAGTTTAATCATTTCTCCTGTTGAACAAGCTTCAGCACGGAGTGCTTCGATCTGTTCGTCTGAACCGTCAATCCAAACAACTTTGTCGGGTTTAACAAGTTCAATTTTCTCGTCAATCCAAGAAAGGATGCTCTTGTTGGTAGTTAATGCTGCCATTATGTGTACTCCTTTCGCCCGTTGTTTTCGGGGCTAAAAAATTATTAACATTGTACGTAATACAAATTACTCCATTGTACGATATTAGTATAACTAAAACTTTCAAAAATTTCAATTGCTAATTTGTTAATTTAATGTCAATTTTTGACATTTTTTCCGTTAATATTGACAATTATCGATAGGCATTGTAGCGTAGGCGTTGAGATTCAGGTCTGCGAAGGTTTTGTTCTGTGCCTCGTAATACCCCTGAGCACCTACCATTGCTGCATTGTCACCGCAGTATTTCAGTTCGGGACAGTAGAGTTCCCAGCCGTTTTTATCGCAGAGTTTCTGCATATCAGCTCTGAGCATTGAGTTTGCACTTACACCGCCTGCGAGAACAACTTTATTGTGTCCTGTCAGTTTTACTGCCTTTTCAGTGTTGTCAGTAAGGCAGGTTACAACTGCATTCAGGAAACTTGCACCAAGGTCAGCAAGCGGCAGTTCTTCACCTTTCTGACTAGCATTGTGAATCAGGTTGATAACGGATGTTTTCAGACCTGAAAAGCTGAAATCAAGGTCACTTCCATCAACACGGGGTCTGGGGAATTTATAGGCGAATCTGTCGCCGTCTTTTGCAATTCTGTCAAGGTTCAGACCGCCGGGGTAGTTGAGTCCCATTGTACGGGCAGCCTTGTCAAGTGCTTCACCTGCAGCATCGTCACGTGTTCTGCCAACTATTTCGAAATCTGTGTAGCTTTTCACGTTTATCATATGTGTGTGACCGCCTGATACAACAAGACAGAAGAAAGGCGGCTTAAGTTCAGGGAATGTAAGATAGTTTGCAGCAATATGTGAACGTAAATGATGAACGGGAATAAGGGGCAGACCTGATGAAAGAGAAAGTCCCTTTGCAAAGTTCACACCTACAAGCAGTGCACCGATAAGACCGGGAGCATAAGTGACTGCAATAGCGTCAATATCTTTGATTGTGCAGTCTGCATCGCGGAGTGCATCTTCAACTACTGCGGAAATTGCCTCAGCGTGCATACGGGATGCGATTTCGGGGACAACACCGCCGAAAACGATATGTTCTTTAACCTGTGATGCTACAACGTTGGAGAGGACACGTCTTCCGTCTTCTACAACTGCTGCTGCAGTTTCGTCACAGGATGATTCTATAGCAAGGATTTTCATTGGTTTTCTCCTTTCAGATATTTGTTGTATATGTACGCGTCTTCCGTAGGCAGACGGTAGAAATTCTTTCTTTCACCCATTTTACGGAAACCGTATTTTTCATAAAGAGATATGGCAGGAGTGTTACTTTTTCTCACTTCAAGGGTGATAAACTCATCTTCATTGAATACTGAATTGAGAATGGCTCTTTCAAGAAGTGATGAAGCAATGCCTTTGCCTCTGTACTTTTCTTTTACGGCTATGTTGGTGACTGAGCATTCACCGAAAACGGAAATTGTGCCCATATATCCCACGATTTCGCCGTTTATGTCAGCTACGAAGAAGTAGGCGTTGCCGTTTTCCATTTCCTCAGAGAGAGATTTTTCACTCCAGGGAGAAGTAAAACACTCTTTTTCAACCTCTGCTACACCTTTTACGTCGTCTTTTGTCATATGTCTGATTATGGGCATAGTTTTCAGGTCTTCATTCAGTTTTATGAGACCTTTGTGAATCTCTTCGGCACATTTCTTGTAAACTTCAAGACTTCCGCCGTAAGGGTCAGGAATTCCGTCTCCAAGCACATAAACTCTGCCTTTTCCCACA
>JAZRQI010000137.1:0-1526 GCA_045649705.1 Acutalibacteraceae bacterium | reverse complement strand
AGTGAAGACCTTTTTCAGCCTCTTAACACGGACTTTGAAAAAAGATATAATATGGAGTACGGCGGATTTCCCTTTAATGAGGAGTTCTGTCACAGACTGTACTGTCCCGTGTATGATATTACAGATTATCTCAATGAGGGTAAGAATAAGATTCTCATTATGCTCGGTTCAGGTTTTTATGAGGAATACGGCTACGGTAATGCAAAAATCTGTTGGAAGACGGAAATTACCGATGAAAACGGAAACGTGACAACTCTGTTTTCAGATGGCACGGAAAAGATGAGGGAAAGCTTCGTTAAGGAAGCAGATGTAATAAGAGGAGAAACCCACGATTATGTGAGCACTACAGATTGGGAAAATGTTAAAGTTCAGGAGACACCTAAAACTGATTTTTACATTCAGGATTGCCCTGCTGATAAGGTGGTAAGAATTATAAAGCCGAAATATCTTGGCAATAACATCTATGATGCTGGAGAGGTTTTGGCAGGATATGCAGTTCTCAGAAATAAATCAGCAGGTGAGATAAAAGTAAGGTACAGTGAGCTTCTTGACGAAAATGGAAACCTTGACGAGGAACATATATACAATCAGCATACAAATTATATAACCGATGAAGAAGAACGTCTTCTTTATCCCCGATTCACCTGGCTTTGTTTCAGATATTTTGAAGTTATCGGCGATGCTGAAGTTGTTGAGTGTCACGTTACACACAGTGATGTTGAAGTGACATCATCTTTTGAGTGCAGTGACGATACATTAAATTGGCTTTACAAAGCGTATATCAGAACTCAGCTTGCCAATATGCACTGCGGAATTCCTTCGGACTGTCCGCACACTGAACGCAGAGGATATACAGGTGACGGACAACTTACTTGTGCTGCTTCAATGATGCAGTTGGATGCACAGAAATTCTATAAAAAGTGGATAGGGGATATTTGTGACTGTCAGGATGAAAAGACAGGTCACATCCAATATACTGCACCCTTTGTTCCGTCAGGAGGAGGTCCCGGAGGATGGGGTTGTGCAATTGTGGTTGTGCCCTATATGTACTATAAAGCATATGGCGACAAGAATATTTTTGAAGAAACTTTTCTCCGTATGTACAAGTGGCTTTCTTATATGGAAAGCCATAGTGAAAATGACCTTGTGACCTCTGATTTGCCGGGCGTATGGTGTCTTGGTGATTGGTGTGTACCTGAACAGAACAGACTTAATAAACTTTGTGCTAACACTATTCCTGAACCCTATGTCAATACCTATTTCTACATTAAATCTATGGAGTATTTCCTTGAAATCGGTGAGGTTATCGGTAATGATACATACAAGGAAGAAATAAAAGAACGCATAGAAAAGAAAAAACGAGCACTTGTTGAAAACTATTTCTTACCTGAAACAGGCGATTTTGCAAAGAACGAACAGGGTGCAAATGCTTTTGCTGTAGATTTAGGTTTAGGTGATGAACGTACATTCCTGAATATGATTAAAAAGTATTCTGAGAGAAAAATGTATGACACAGGAATTTTCGG
>JAZRQI010000136.1:0-5231 GCA_045649705.1 Acutalibacteraceae bacterium | reverse complement strand
ATTCTGCACTTATTCTTCCTTCTGGAACGGTGCGGGAATCAGGTCTTCCATATCCTTTTCGTCAAGCTGTTTGCGAAGCAGGAACATACAGTCGTTTACACTTGCATATCCTTTGACAACGTCTTCTGCAAGTGCTTTACAGGAAGGTGCTCCGCAGGTACCGCAGTCAAGGTTGGGAAGTGTTTTATGTATTTCGTTGATGTCGTTCATCATTCGCATTGCGTCCACAATGTTACCTGAAAGTCGCATAACAGGAAGCTCTTCCAACGGTTTTTCCCAGAACATTTCGTGAGGTACGTTGTCGTCACCTATTCTGTTACAGGCAACGGGAAGATACTTTCTGAGTGTCTGCAGTCTGTTCTTTGCTATGTAGGGATTTTCCGCAGTAAGGCAACCGCCTACACAACCCTCTGTACAAGCATTGAGTTCAATAAAATCAACGTTATTGAGTTTATCATCCTCAATTTCTTCAAGGATTTTTATAACGTTTTCTATACCGTCAACGTGAAGACTGTTATCAAGCAGAAGTGCCGATGCCTCACCGCCACTTACTGCCCAGCCTACACCGATTCTGCCTGAATGCTGAATGTTTTCAATTTCAGTAACTTTCTTCATCTGCTGCATCATAACGGGATAAATGTCACTTATTGCAACAGCACCGTCAAGGTTTGACTTTTCGCTGAAAAGTGGCTGTTTGATTGCAGTAATCTTTGCAGGACAGGGTGTTATGAAGAACACGCCGATGTCCTCACTTTTCAGATTCTGCTCTTTCATTGCCTTTTCACGTGCCAATCTTGCCGCCTCCTCAAAAGGAGCATTAAGGTTGACAACGTTAGGGATAAGTTCAGGGAATGAAATACGAATCAGTCTGCACACAACGGGACAAGCCGATGAAATGACAGGTTTTCTGAAAGCACCTGCCGCCATCAGTTTTCTTGTTGCGTGTGACACAAGCTCTGCACCCTTTGAAACCTCAGCAACCTCATCAAAGCCCATTCTTTTAAGGACATTAAGAATGATGTTTATATCGTCAAGGTTTGAAAACTGACCGTACAGTGCAGGTGCAGGAAGTGCGATTCTGTATTTATAATTTACAATACTTGTCAACGATTCACGTTCTGCATATTTTGCGTGATGGGGACAAACCCTTATACATTCACCACAGTCAATGCATCTTTCGTGAATCATTTTAGCCTTACCTTTTCTCACGCGTATTGCCTCGGTAGGGCATCTTTTTATACAATTCATACAACCAAGACATTTGTCTGTGTCAAGGCGTACGGAATGAGCATATTTATCCATAGAGATTCACCCCTTATGGTTAATAATGTTTTTATTTCACTAAAAATTTAAGTGTAATTTTCGTACCGACTCCCACCTGAGTTTCGATATTCATTTCGTCTGCATATTTTTTGATATTGGGAAGACCCATACCAGCACCGAAACCAAGTTGTCTTACATTATCAGGAGCAGTTGAATAACCTGCCTGCATAGCAAGTTCCACATTAGGGATACCGGGTCCCTTATCGTCAAGAATTACCGTAATACATTCAGGGGCAATATCGCAGGTAATAACACCGCCGTCAGCGTGAATCACCATATTGATTTCGCCCTCATAAACGGCAATTGCCACATTTCTTATTAAGTTTGAATCGAAGCCTAAATCTTTGAGTGTACGTTTGATTTTTCCCGATGCTTCACCTGCACAGGTGAAATCATCTTTCTGAACATCGTACTTAAAATTCAATTCACCCATTATTTGCCACTGCCTCCGCGAAGACCTGCCTGATAAAGCTTTCCGCAGGCAGTAAACATTTCAAGGTCTGTCTGAATAAGGACAATTTCCCTTTCCTCTGCAAGTTCAATCATTCCGATGTCAGGTTTTTTACCTCTTACGAAAACGATGCATTTCATATCCATCATCTCCGCAGTTCTTACAACCTGAGGGTTCACAAGACCTGTGAGCATAACTGCCTGTTCTTTCACAAAAGCAAGAACATCACTCATCATATCACTGCCACAGGCTGTATAGACCTCTCTGTCCAGAAAATCTTCGCCGTAAACAACAGTGCCGTTTAATATCTCCGTTAATTCTTTAACTTTCATTTTGGGATTCCTTTCGTATATGTTTTTTAGTTATACGCTATTTTGATTTTATCACAACTGAACAGAAAATTCAACCGAATGTGGAAAATACATATAATAAATATGGGTGATAAAATGAACAAGCGTAGAAAAAGCTACCGCAGAAAAACGCGTCACAAATCAAAGAGAAATATGCCTCTGATTTTCTTCTGTTTCTTCCTTGTTTCCGTTTTGATTTTCCTTGCATTGTTTGTGGAAATAAAATCCCCCTCAATCATCTACGCCATGGCTGAAGACAAGGCAAAAAGCGTGGCAATCCAGGCAATCAACAACTCTGTAGGCGAAGTCATTGACGAAAAAGAAGAAAGCTACAAGGAGCTTGTTGATTACAGATATGATGACGAGGGAAATATAATATCCGTCAACACCAACATCAACCTGACAAATGCCGTTGAAGGTGCAATTCTTGACAGCGTTGCACGAAAAATCGACGAATCCTCACGGTGCGCAATAAAAATTCCTGTCGGCACACTGACGGGCAGTGACTTACTGACAGGACGGGGACCTAGGCTTACATTCTACATAAACCTTTCAGGGAACGCACGCAGTACAATTGAAAATCTTTTTGAAAGCACAGGCATCAACCAGACAAGACATCAGATCCAGATAAAACTCGAAATTGATATGAGCATCGTTATGTCAGGCAGACACTTCAGTGCAACAGTTGAAAGCACTGTAGTTATCGGAGAAACAATAATCGTAGGTAAAATTCCCGAATCTTACGTAAGGCAACCTGTAAGTTGAAAGGCACACAGTATGTGTAATACTGTGTGCCTTTATGTTTATTTGAAAATTTCCGTAATTGCTTTTTCGATTTTTTCAACCTGTTCTTTCAGTGAATCCATAATATTCGGATTGTTTTTAAACATACGGTTGAATCTCTTTTTACCTTTTTTAGTTGTTCTCTCACCTGTAATCTGATTTTTCAGGTCTTTAATCTGCGAGATAATATCGTCTTTGAAAGATACCAGAGAACTGTCCTTGATATTATTTGAAACCTTTGATGTGTAAGCTGTGATTTTATCCTTGACTGACTTGTATTTGTCAACAATTTTCTTCACATCAACTGCATTCTTCACTGCTCTTGCAAGGTCGATAACAAAGGCAGTAAGAACGATGCACATGATTCTCACTTTCCACTCATAAGGAATGAGAAGAGCAAGTTTTTCAGCACCAAAAGGATGAATCAGATAAATCAGAAGCACTGAAAAGATACCCCAGTAGGTACTGTGTTCAAGGCAGATTCTTCCGTGGAGATTGAATTTCTTCTTACTGTAATCCCACCATCTTGCGTGAAAAAGCTTTTCCATAAGAAAACTTGTAAGGTATTCAACAACGTCGCACACGACAACGCCGATAAGCAGTACCATCAGAGGCCCTGCATAGAATTTGCCGAACCAGATATCCTTACACCATGTAAGAGTAAGGAGCATACTGACAGCACCTGTGCCGTAAATAGGGCAAAGAGGTCCGAAGAGGAATCCCCTGTTTGTAAACTTTTTGTCTTTTATATAACAGTAGATAACTTCCGAAATCCAACCGATTACACTGTAAAAGAAAAAGAACAGAATATACTCTACAACTTTTTCCATTATTTCACTTCCCTTTCAATTTCACCGAAAAATTTTCTGCTCCTTTTTTGTGAAGAACAGATTATAATTTCCTTTGTTGCCACATACTTGTCCACAAGACATACAAGAACCGACTCTCTGAACTTCGGCGGTACAACCGTCAGAGGAAACATATGACGTCTGATAATGTTTTCTTCAAGCTCAGTCAGTTCAATACTGTTTTTTGCACTCAGTTCACGTGCGTTTTTCAGTGCAAAGCCCGGATGAAAATAGCCGTGAAGTCTGTGTGACGGGTCAGGGTCGTGCCAATCGTAATAAAACAAATCGTGAAGCAGAGCGCCCCTTGCCGTTCTGTAAAAGTCAAAACCAAGTTTTTTAGCAATTATATAAGACATATATGCCACACTATTGATGTGCTGGATTCTGTCGATTGTGCCGTGCTGAATGTACGGTCTCATACTCTGAAATTCATCAGTAAAATAGTAATCCGAAACACAATCAAAAAACTCTTTATCCCTCGTCTCATCAAGAGTGTACGTTTTTCTGTAAAGTTCGTGTAATTTTCCCAAAGCAAATCACCTTCAGTAATTATACACACTTCCTTACCCTTTTGCAACAGATTTGAATTCTTTTAATAAAATTTAATCTTGTGTTTTCAGTGATTTATGGTATAATTAAAACATCAGATTATATAAAAGGTGCTTGTACTATGACCCGAAGAACACGAAAAATTATATTCTTTTCAATAATGGCTCTGGTTGTTGCAGGACTTACCGTTTCAATTGTTCTGCTTGTAAACCACATCACAAGAAACCCTCTTGAGGGAACGTGGATTTCTGCAACTGACAGCGGAAGTTATGTTTTCCACGAAGACGGAAGTGTTAAAATTTATTACCCCGGTGATAAATTACCCATCCTTGAAACACCATACAAAGGCTCTCTTGACGGCACTTATGCCTACGATAAATCAGAAAAAGAGCTTTCAGTAACAGTTAAAATTTATTCAAAGGAAATAACAAGCCACTACACATTTGAGGTTGAGGATAACACCCTCACTCTGACAGACACACAGTCAAACAAAGCAAAAACATATAATTACCTTGTGGTTGATAATTGAAAATAATTAAGACGGGTCATTCACGAATGACCCGTTTATTTTTATTTACGTCGCTGACCCGAAATTCTGCATTTTACAAAAATAATATTTCCGTCACAATCATCCCGATTACGGCAGGTGTTCCGCCTATTGCAGAAGCCGCAAGTGTATATCCGTTGAGAGAAATGTGCAGTCCTGTCACAAGTCCCAGGGCATTGACTGCAAAAATCGCACCAACCCCCTGCAGGGCACTGAGTACCACACAGGAAAAGAAACGCTTTGTCTTAAATGCAGAAACAATCACTATCACACAGGCAACTGCAAGAGATGCAATTACACCGAACTTTAACATACCTGACAAATTTATCACCTCGGAAAAATATATGAGATGAAACCATAAAAAATGCAGACAAACTGTT
>JAZRQI010000135.1:0-10907 GCA_045649705.1 Acutalibacteraceae bacterium | reverse complement strand
TTCTAATGTGAAAATTCAGGTTTACAGAAATGAAGCTAATGAAATTCATTTTCCATATCAGCTGAATGAAGAAGACGAAGTAACTGTATATCTTGTAAAAGAGGGAAAAGAACCGTCGATATTTTCTTATAAGTACACATTCAAAGGTACGGATAGAACTTCATATAAGGACTGTGACGTGAAAAAAGGTAATTACTATCTTTACATCGAAACCAACAATCCCGACATTCTGAACGACATCAGAGTGTCAGCAAATTTATAAACAGTCAATTGAAACTATAACCCCCCTAAAGTAATGATTAAGTTAGTGTGCTATATCACATGAAAATTTTGAGTCGTTTTTCACAATCGGCCGTGCAATGCGCGCAAAATACTAATATTGCATAAGTGAAAGCAGAAAGATTTTTGAAGTCTTTCTGCTTTTCTGCTATATTCACCTTTAAATATGTCCATATTTTCCCAAATTGCCAAGTTCACAAAAAAGTGATAATATTATTTCAAGATATAAACCTGAAAAATTTTTGTTACATTTTAAATTTAAACTGACTACATAATGAAAGCCAAAGAAATTGATCATTTTCTGATATGGGGGTGAGGCAGTGAAAAGTGAAAAACAAGTAAATAAACTTTTTGAAGAGTGTTACGCGGAATATCGCATAAAACTTTTTGATTACTGCCTCGCAAGACTTTCGGGTAACCGAGAAGAAGCAGATGACTGTGTGCAGGAAAGCTTCACCTTGTTTTACAAGAAGCTGAAAGCAGGTGAAGAGTTTGAACACCCCAGAGCTTTTCTTTACAGAACGGCAGAAAACTTTGTTAAACGGCAAAAAGAGAAAAACGTAAAGGTTTTAATGCGTAATGTTCCCATTGACGATGTTGAGATAGGAACGGAAACGGAATTTTTCCAAAGGCTTGATGAAATTGATTTCGAGTCTTTTGCCAAAGAGCTTATTTCCTGCCTGAATGAAAAAGAAAAGGAAATTTATTATCAGCGGTACATACAAAAAATGAGCGTTGAAGAAATGGCTGAAAAGTCAGGTGTTTCACGGCCTGCAATGTCGATGAAGCTTATGCGGTTAAGAAATAAAATTAAAGAAATAGTTTACAATACAGATTTTGAGAAAGGAGTGAAAGTAAATGAAAACAGCAATAAGGAAAGAACATTTTCATCATCCTGATTTCACAGAAAACTTTAAATCCCTTATGTGTGAATATTTAAATTCACTCATTGATGAAGAATTGTACAAGGAAGATGCGGACTTTGATTTCATTGACGAATGTGCAAACGTAATCAACACAATCCGAGAAGATTTTGAGGGTACTATATTGCCTCTGATTTCAGAACGTAAGTTTATGGAAAATACAGGCTATGCAAAGAAAAACAACTTTGTGAAAATTATTGCAGCAGCCTGTGCTGCAGTAGTGGTAGTTGTGGCTCTCAACACGACAGTTGAAAAAACAACAGATGTTAACCTTATCAGAAAAACATCAGACTGGGTGCAGAGTTTGTTTACTAAAGAAGTAACAACTGAAAATCCTACAGAAAAACAGACCGAAAAAACAACATCTGAAAATGCAGAATCAGAAACTGTTTCGCAGATGCTTATTCTTGAGGCAGAGAGGATTGAACTTGAATTTTCTGATTCTTTCAAACAGGAATACAAAGTTGGCGAAAGTCTCAATCTGAATGGATTGACGGTTGTAATTTCCTATTCAGACGAAAATCTTAAAAAACTGTCACGCAGTCAGTATGAAATTTCTGTATCGCCTGATTTCGGCACAAAAGCCGGTTATGAAACAGTAACCGTAAAATACGGAAGTCTTGAAGAATCATTTACTGTTCGTGTTATCAATACGGAAAATACTTCATTGCTCTCATCCGTCTATGCAATATTCCCCGATACATTTACATTCACATCAAGTGATTTAACAAATATTGATTTGAAAGATATGCAGGTGTTCGCAGTATATAGCGACGGTATGGAAAAAGAGTTGACGGATAGCGAATATGAGCTTATCTTTGAAGACTTTTCGGATGAAACGGAAGAAAAAGTAATGGTAACGGTAAAATATAAAACCACATCCTGTTCGTTTGTGATATTTAAGGAATAGCAGGTTGGCTTTAGTAATCATTAAACCAACAATATGAAACGAAAGGTCGGAGATTTTATGAATATAAAATGTAAGAAAATATTATCAATAATGCTTTCTGTTGTAATGCTTTTTGTTGCCTTGCCTATGGTGGTTGAGCTTCAGACGGATGCTGCTTATGAAATTACAGATAGCGATACGGATCACAATGATTTTCTCTATTGCACTGCCGTGTCATCCACAAACGGTAAAGTCAGCGGCATATGTATTGAAAAGTACCTTGGTTCAGATGTGAATGTGACAGTTCCTGATGAAATAGGGGGATTACCCGTCATAATAATTGGCGAGTATGCTTTCAGTCCCTATAAAAGATCTGATATTCCCAATAATCCGGATTGTGCCAATATCAGAACTATAACACTTCCTGAAACAGTAATTGACATAAAAGATAATGCGTTCAGCGGATGCCGACGTCTTGAAAAGACCAATTTTTCTGATGCACTTGCATCTGTAGGTCAATTGGCTTTTGCAGACTGCGTATCTCTGAAGGAAATTAGTTGTGCGAAAAAACCCGAAGGTATGTTCAGACGTTTTGGTGCAGTTCCATTTTCAGGTTGTGACAATCTGAAAGAGCTTACTTTGCCTGAAAGTCAATATAACTATGGAATAAGTGCGTCTTTGCTGGAGGAATCTTCTGTTGAAAAGTTGATTGTAAAGGCAAGAAGCATAAATTGCAGCGAAAACTCGTTATCTCATGAAACCCTTAAAGAGGTTGTGTTTGACTCATATTCTGTAGGGTTTACAAATACATTCGGGCATCCTGTATCACCTGGCTACAAGGTTCCGAAAATTACCTTTAATAAAGGTTTCAGTAAAGACTTGGGTATGCTGCTGTTTAATTACAACTATCAGTATATGCGTGATGAAAACGGAAAAGCGGTATTCTCATTTGATGAAGATAATGCAGACTATATAATTTCTGAATATGAGGACAAGGGCTTCAGATACTTTGTTTCTGACGGTAAAGCTATAATTCTCGGCTTTGGAAATTACGGAAGCTATACAAATACTGTAATTCCCGATACATTGGGCGGATATCCCGTAACTGAGATTTTTTCCTATGCTTTTTTTAATAAAGGAATTAAAACGTTAACCTTGCCTGATACTCTTGAGTATATTGGCAAATCTGCCTTTGAATCTTATACTTCATTTAAATATATAACAGAAGTGAATTTTGGCAAAGGATTAAAGGGAATCGACAGTGCGGCATTCCTTAATTCAAACCTTACCTCTGTTACATTGCCTGATGGTGTTACTGTGTTATCTGATTCGGTTTTCAACAGCTCTTCTCTTGAAAGTATTACTGCAAAAGGCGTCGTTGAAATTCAAAATTATGCGTTTTATAATTGCGCGCTTCTTGAAAAAACTGAATTTTCAGAAAATCTTTATTCTATAGGTAAATATGCTTTTTACGGCAACGGTAAGCTTACCGATATCGGTGTAAGCGGTCAAAATGTAAAAAAGCTGGGAGAATATGCTTTTTACGGAAGCAGACTTGAAAATTTGGTGTTGGGTGAAGGTCTTGAAATTATTCCCCAATACTGCTTTTATGACACATTTCTCAAATCAATAAAAATACCTGACAGTGTTACATATATCGACAGATATGCTTTTGCAAGTTGCGATTATCTTGCAGGTATATTGACAATACCCGAAAAGGTTGAATTCCTCGGCCAGGGTGCCTTTGGTACAGTTAATACAGAGCTTTATTACAATGCAGTAAATGCAAAGTGCGGTGAAGCACCCTTCGGCAACTGTAGTTTTGAAAAGGTTGTTGTGGGAGAAAAGGTGCAGGTAATTCCCGAAGCACTTTTCAAGGGATGCGATTTTCTTAAGGAAGCAATTGTTTCAGACTCTGTAAAGCAAATCAACAACAGAGTATTTCAGAACTGTACTGCACTTGAAACAGTTACAATTCCCGCAAAACTGAAGACTCTGAATGCAACTGTTTTTGAAAAATGCACTTCACTTAAAAATGTTTATTATAACGCAATTGACTGTGTCTTTGAGATTGATGAAGAGGGAGAGTATATTTCACCTTTTGGATGTTCAAAGAGGCTTGAAACACTTGTCATAGGAAATAAGGTAAAACAGATTCCCGCATATTTTGCTTACGGCATAAAGGGGATAGATGAAATTGTAATGCCTGATTCGGTAATTGAAATCGGTAAGGCTGCTTTCAAACAGAGTTCTGTAACTAAGGTTACATTTTCAAAGAAACTTGTTTCAATTGAAGAGTCTGCTTTTGAAAATACAAATGTCACCTTCACCGTGTTACCTGAAAATCTGAGGATTATCCGAAAATATGCTTTCTCAAACTGTGATAAGCTTACAGAGGTTTATATTCCCAATTCTGTAATACATCTTGAGGAAGGAGCTTTTTACAGGTGCGAAAATCTGACGAAAGTGCGTATGTCATCTAATATAAGATTTATACCTGACAATGCTTTCAGAAAATGTCCGAATCTTATGGTTTTTGATTGGTATGCAGAGGTGAAGTTTATCGGTGAATATGCTTTTGCAGGGGATATCTCTCTTGAAATGTTTGATTTTACAGGTATAGAAAAAATGTATCAGAGCAGTTTTGAGGATTCAGGTATCATCTTTGTTTCTCTCGGTGAAAACAAGGATGAAGAACCAACCACGCTTGAAATAGTTGAAATCTCATCTTTCGAAAACTGTAATAACCTTACAACACTTTCTATCGGTGGAAATATAACCACAATCAGGTCCTCTGCTTTTGCAAATTGTAATAATCTTGAAACAGTAGTTATTTCACCTAATGTTACTGATATTGCTACCGATGCTTTTGAGGGTTGTGAAAAGCTTACAATTTACTGTATTGAGGATTCGTATGCTTATGAATACGCCCTTAACAACGGAATTCCCGTAAGCACTTTTGTTATTGACGGAATTCCCAATCAGGTTTACACTGGTAAAGAAATTGAGCCTGAAGTAATTGTCAAGGTATCGGATAAAAAGCTTGCTGAAAATACAGATTTCTCACTTAAATATTCTGATAATATCAATGTGGGTACCGCAAAAGTTTTAGTCAGCGGTAAAGGTATTTACAAGGTTCTTGCAAGTGTTGTAAATTTCACTATCATAACAAAGGATTTTGCTGATGTTACAGTTTTATCTGTTGAAAATCAGCTTTATACAGGCAAGGAAATCACACCTGAAATTGTGGTTAAAAATGGTACACAAATTCTCAAAGAGGGTGTTGATTATACCGTTACATATAAGAATAATGTTGAAGCGGGTACCGCAACTGCAGAAATTACAGGTAAAGGTAATTTCTCAGGTAAAACAAAAATAACATTTGAAATTGAAGAAAAAACTGAACAAAAACCTGAAGAACCCAAACCCCTTACCTTCTGGGAAGAGGTCACCGGATTTTTTAAAACATTGTTTGATACAATCAGAAATTTTTTCGTTTCACTTTTTAACTGAATACGTTTGCTCTCTCGGAAGTTAACGCGAGAAATAAAAGAAAGATGGAAGATTTTTATGAATAAAAATTTAAAGAAAATATTATCACTTACACTTGTGCTTCTGATGATTTTTGGCTCTGTTTCCGCTGTCGGAACAGGAATTGATTTTTCAATGTCAGTTGATAGCAAAGCATATGAATTTTTATCAGAAAGCGATACGATTTCATCAGGTGATTTTTTATATCGCGTGACAGTAGATGTAAGGGGTGATAAGAGAGCAGGTATCGTAAAATATACAGGTAGTGACAAGGATGTTGAGGTACCTTCTCATATTGATAGCATTCCTGTTACTGAAATCCTTGACGGTGCATTTGAGGAGAGCGAAGCGAAGACTGTGACAATTCAGGGAACTGATGTTGTAATATATTCGGAGGCTTTTGCACAGTCAGACGTGGAGACAGTAAATATAAGAGCAACAAAATCAGTGCTTCGTGGGCTTAAATACTGCTTTAAACTGAAAACGCTTAATGTTTATTCTGAAAAAACAGAAATATCAATAGAGGGAGCAACTGCTCTTGAAACAGTTTATACCAGCGGAGAGGTTAAAACCTTTGTAGGAATAACAGAGGATAACCGACCGATGACAATAACCTTCATGCAAACTTATCCGAAAGGTTTTATGTCACAGATTTCCGGTTTAGGCTATTTATACTCAATGAATCCGACTACCGGTGAAAGAATCTTTTTCCGTGACAAAAAAGATACTGCGCCGTACGATGAGGAAACAGGCTTTTCTTACATTATAGATTCCGATGACACGGTAGTTATTATTGACTATAAGGGTGACCGCGAGAATGTTGTGATTCCTGATGAAATTGCAGGTAAACCTGTTTGTACAATAGATGACGATACTTTTAAAAATAAGCTTTTTATCAGGAATGTAACACTTGGAAAAAATGTAAAGAAAATAGGCAAATCTGCTTTTCAGAACTGTGAATGGCTTACGAAAATTACATTTAATGAAAACCTTGAAAGCATTGGAGTAAGTGCTTTTGAGGAATGTGAAGCGTTAAAGGAAATTACAATTCCTGACAAGGTTAAGGAAATAAATGCACGCACTTTTTTTAACTGCGGTATGTTGCCTTTGGTTGTTGCAAAGGGTGTTGAAAAAATAGGTGCGGAAGCCTTTGCTAATGATAACGGTTACACATCTCTCTCAAAGGCGGAATTTTCAGAAAATCTGCATACTGTTGAGTATGCAGCATTCAGAAATTGCAGTTCGTTGACGAGTCTCGGCGTAAGCGGTGAAAATATAACAGTTATCGGCGAAAGTGCTTTTGAAAATGCAGGTATCAGATCATTTACCTTTTCGGCAGGGCTGAAGGAAATTCCCCATAATGCCTTTTCGGGAACAGCTATTGAAGAAATCACTTTCTGTGAGGGTGTTGAAAAAGTCGGTGGCTTTGCTAAAACAAACATAAGAAAGATTAACTTGCCGTCAACTGTCAAAGTAATTGAAGATTCTGCTTTTGAAGAATGTACACAACTGCAGGAGATTATTTTTTCTGACGGACTTGAAGAAATCGGCGACAAAGCATTTTATAAATGCAGCTCCCTTGTGCTGAATAGTTTTCCTGATACGCTTACAACTATCGGCGAAAGTGCATTTAATTCTTGCGAAAAAATCGGAAACAGCATTACAATACCTGAAAATGTAACATTTATCGGTAATAATGCTTTTGGACTGACAGGGATTTCTGACCTTTATTTTAATGCGGTTTACTGTCACAAAACAGAAGGAGCTTTTGACAGCATAACAAAAGCAGTAATAGGTGAAAATGTCATACGCATTCCTGATTCATTATTCAAAAATTGCGGTAGTCTTAAAACAGCGATTATTCCGGATAATGTTACCGAAATAGGAGAATACGCATTTTCTTACTGCGAAAAGCTTGAGGAAATTACAATTCCCAAAGGAATAACAACTTTTGACCGTTCTGTGATTGAAGAGTGCTCGTCACTTAAAACTATTTATTACAACGCAGTGAATTGTAAATTCACAGGTCTGCGTGACTTGGTTTCATACGGCAATATTGTTGTGGGAAAAGAGTCTCCATTCAAAGTATCAGGAAAGGTAAATATTGTACTTGGTGACAATGTACAAGTCATTCCTGCCTATATGTACAGCGGTATTACAGTAATTGATATTATCACTCTGCCACCTTCTGTTACATCTATCGGTGAAGAAGCGTTTGCACATAGTAGTATAAAGGAAATTACACTCTCCGATAATCTTGAAGCAATTGAGAAAAAAGCATTTTATAATACTGATGTGAAAATTTCAGGTAGCAGGTTTCCTGAAAAGCTTTTGTCAATAGGGGAGCAGGCGTTCAGAAACTGTGATGAGCTTACAGAAATTTATATTCCTGATAATATCACATTTATTGGTGATTATGCTTTTGGTAGTTGCTATAATCTTGCAAAAGTCCGTATGTCTCCTAAGGTGAAAATAATATCTGATTTCGCTTTTGCAGAGTGTGGCAGATTGTCAGAGTTTATCTGGGAAGCTGAAACGAAAACTATCGGAAAAGATGCTTTCAGAAACTGTAAAAATCTTATCAACTTTGATTTTGCATCTGTTGAGAAGATTGGTGAAAGTAGCTTTGTAGGCTCAGGTGTGAATTCAGTACAGCTTGGCGAAAATAAAAACGGAGAAGCGAATTCTCTTCATGTAATTGAGGTTGCAGCTTTTGAAAACTGCACAAATCTTAAAGTGCTTAATATTAGTGGGAACATAACAACTATAAAGTCAGCTGCTTTTGCAAATTGCAGAAATCTTGAAATTGCCGTAATTTCTCCTTCGGTTACTGATATTGCAGCGGATGCCTTTGATGGCTGTGAAGTGCTTACAATTTGTTGTGTTAAAGATTCTTATGCTCATAAATATGCACTGGATAACCATATTCCTGTAAACGTTTTTGTACTTGATGAAATTCCTGTTCAGACTTATACAGGTAAAGAAATTACACCCAGGGTAACAGTTGGTTTATCAGATAAAAAACTTGAAGAAAACACAGATTTCACACTTGATTTTTCTGATAATATCGATGTGGGTACTGCAAAAATTCTTGTAAGCGGTAAAGGTAAATACAAAGGGATTACTTTTGAAGCAGAGTTTGAAATTTCTGCAAAGAGTGTCGCTGATATTACTGTTTCACCTATAGAAAATCAGGCATATACAGGAGAAAAAATTACACCTGAAATTATTGTCACAAGTGATGGAATTATTCTTGAGGAAGGTGTTGATTACAAGGTTGAGTATTTCAATAATACTGAGCCGGGAACAGGTAAAGTTGAAATAACAGGTATGGGAAATTACTCAGGCAAAACAACCGTTACATTCGAAATTGTAAAACAGACCTTCTGGCAGGAAGTAGTATCATTCTTCAGAATGATTTTCAATGCAATAAGAGATTTCTTTGCATCAATATTCAGGTAATCAACGGAAAAAAAGGCAATAGCCGAAACAGAAAGGAAGATTTATTATGAAAAAAGCAAGTAAATTAGTATCAGTTATTTTAGCAGGTATTATGTTGCTTTCAATTTTCACAATATCTGCAAGCGCAGAAGAAATGACAGCCTCAGAAGTTGTTAAACTTTATCACAACATTCTGAAAGAAACAGCTGAAAAGAACAAGATGATTCAGGTTAAAGAGGAATGTGACGGAAAATTCACACCTGACCTTTCAGAACTTTCAGGACTTGATCTGAAACTAACGAAGGAATTATTTGTTGCTCTTGAAGAGTTGGATATCTTTGGAGACGATGAAAACTATTATTATGGTGTCTGCGGAGAATATGAAGAACCGACAGATACTGAAATTTATGAAAGATTTAATCTTTCATGGGAACTTGAATGGGGCTATGAAATCAAAAATGCAGTTTATGCTGATAACAAAATCGTAATCGAGCTTGAAGATGATCAGGATTATTACGACATTAAGAAAATTACAATTGAACTTACTGATGAGAACGTAATCAAAAAAATCACTGAAGAAGTTTATGAGGAAATAGAAGACGAATCTTTAATTAAAAAAGTTCCTTTCATAATAACGAACGAGGAAATTAACATCTATACATTTGTATATGAAGAAGTTCCTGCAACAAGTCTTACTCTTTCAGAAACAAATATTACTCTTGGCTATGAAGATGTTGCAGAAATCACTTACACAGTAGGCCCCGAAGATGCTACTTTCAAAGGCGTTTATGTTTATGATGCATATAACGAAGATTATGAAACAATAGCATATGCATATGAAGAAGACGGTAAAATTATCATTGAAGCTTGGGGCGAAGGTACAGGTACAATCGAAGTTTATACATATTCAGGTGATATTCTTGCAACCTGCGAAGTAACAGTTGAATATACAATCTGGGACAGAATCCGTTCTATATTCGAAGATATGTTCTTCTGGATTGGGTTGATTTTTGGAATTTAAAACAAATAAAAATAAGATATAAATAAAGGGTAGTTCTTAATTGTTTGACAAACTCACACAAAAGAACGTCCCTCTTGTGTTGAGAAAATTATAAGGACGCGAATATTTATGAGAAAAATTATTTCATTTATTTTATCTTTGGTGACATTGCTTTCTTGTGTTAATGTAATCAGTTATGCTGCTGATAAAAAGTCTGATGATGTTCAGAGCTTTATTGACAGTTCATTGGCCTTGATTGAACGAGCACCTGAAATTATAGAAGAAGAGTTCTCCAATAATGGTGCAATCCAGAATGGTGAAGATTTCGATACATATAGTGAGTTTGAAACTTGCCGTCTTATTGTTGAATCTGAAGAAAAACCTGACAAACTCAACTCTCTTGGTATTGCAAGTGGATTTAAGGATTATCATATTGTTCAGTTTTCAAATGCAAGGGACACAAAAAAGGCATTTGAATATTATTCAGAACAGAACGACGTTATCTCTGTTTTTGTTGATGAAATTATGGATTTTTCTGAAGCTGAAGTAAGCGAGGTTACATTCAGCGCAGCAGACACAATCGGAAGGCTTAATTGCTGGGGCGCGGATTACACAGGCTTTTATGAACTTAAAGATTATCTGATTAACAACAAAATTTATATGGAAGAAGTTATTGTGGGCGTTGTTGATACCGGTGTCGATCTGGAACATGAGTTTCTTGACGGAAGATTAATAAGGACTTACTTTAACGCTACAAACGGTGGTTGGGAAAATAATGAAAATAACCAAAATAACAGTCACGGTACTATGGTTTCTTCGGTGATTGTAGATTCAACTCCTGAAA
>JAZRQI010000134.1:0-2989 GCA_045649705.1 Acutalibacteraceae bacterium | reverse complement strand
TGCAACAACATTGGTGCGGTCATAGGTTTTATTTGCAATAGTCCATTCACCTGTAAGCTCGGTATATTTAACCTTAATATTCCACTGTGCATAACGAGGTGTCTGTAAAATTTCATATACAAATCTTTCAACATCTTCAGGTGGGAGCCAAGTTGCACCCAAACGAACAGAAATTTCACTTGCTGTTAAATCTTGAGGCTGAACCTTTTCAAGCATTTCCACATTGATATTGTAATCATCGGGGTAAAGCTCTGCAGTTCTTCTTGCAAGTTCAAGTTTCTTTCGTACATTGCCTGACAAGTATTCATCTGCAGGGAGATACCTTTCATCGTTACTATACTCATTTGTGTATTCCGGGTTAAGGAAAATTACACCCTTGAGTTCTTCAAAGAGTTCCTGTTCCGTCTTTCCCGTAAGCTCACACATAAAGTCCATATCAACCTTTGCTTTTTCACCGATTGAAACCGCAAGTGCTTCACTTGCTGTTGAAACAGATGTTACCTTAATATGAGGTTTGATTGTTCTCTTGGTAAACATATCCGCTTTGCGTTTAAGTTCTCCGTTTTCACCAATGATTTCAAGAGAACACAAAAGACAATATGAACTGTCATCAGCAAACGCTAATCTGTTAGCTCTTGCATTAAGAAGTCCGTATTTCTTTGTAAAATCGTCATATAGTGTGTTTAATCTGTCCTGTGCAGACTTGATTGAACTGTCGGGGTAATCATCTGTCTGTAATCGTATAAGCTCTCTTACACAATCACGGATTTTAATCATACCCTTAATTCTGTTTTCGGCTGTTGCAGAAACATCAACAGGGTTCATTCTGCTGTTTTGACGATAATATATCTTATCATCAACAACAGTAAAACTGAAGTTTTTTACATTCGGGTCTGCGGGAACTGAATTATCTTCAACCTCACCGATTTCCGAAATATCAAACTCTGTTATCTCTGCATGAATGTTCTGTACTGCTTCACTTAAAAGGTCAGAAAGATTTCTGTCCTCATACGGCTTACAAGTCAAGGAATGACCGAACTGTGAGGACTCCATAACCATTTCACCGAGTACCATTTCAGGATGGTCTATGAAATACTTGTTGTATTCATTACCGTTCTCATCACGGTCAAAGTGAACCCAATCGGGTTCATCATTTACAAGAGTATCTCTTTTCTGCAAGAAGAGAATATCAGATGTTACCTCTGTACCTGCATTAGCCTTAAATGTGTTATTCGGCAAACGAATGGCGCCGAGAAGCTCGGCTCTTTGTGCGATATACTTTCTTACATTTGAGTTTCTCTTGTCCAAAGTACCCGAAGAAGTGATAAAAGCAATAACACCACCGGGGCGAACCTTATCAAGAGTCTTTCCGAAAAAGTAATCGTGTATGAGCCAATTATTCTTGTCGTATTTCTTATCAATTACTTTGAACTGACCGAAAGGCACATTACCTATTGCTACATCAAAGAAACTGTCGGGGAGTGATGCGTTTTCATACCCCTGTACTGTGATACCGGACTTCTGATATAACTGCTGTGCAATACGACCTGTTAAGCTATCAAGCTCAACACCGAAGAATTTACTCTTCTGCATATTGTCAGGAAGCATACCTATAAAGTTACCCGTACCGCAAGACGGTTCAAGAATATTACCTTCGCTGAATCCCATATTGCCAAGTGCTTCATACATAGCACGGATAACTACGGGAGGTGTGTAGAAAGCAGTAAGTGTGCTTTCTCTTGCTGCAGCATATTCTTCGGGAGAGAGTGTAACAATAAGTTCTTTGTATTCATCTGCCCAATTTACTTTGCTTTCATCAAAGGCGTCAGCAAGACCACCAAAGCCTACATACTTTGAAAGTATTTCCTGTTCTTCGGGAGTAGCAAGACGGTTTTCAAATTCAAGCTCGTGCAAGAGATTGATAGCCGCCATATTGTTCCGAAATTTCTCTTTCGGTCCGCCAACACCTAAATTATCATCTGTTATTCTGAAATTGTGTTTCTCACTATCAGGAATAGTAGGATGAAGTGTTGTGACTTTCTCTTTCTTTTCTTCCCAAGTGGGAGGAGTAAGAGTAGGTTCTTCCGTCTTAATTGTTTCTACAACAATGTCATAAGGAAGTCCGTTTTCTACGGCAGGATATTCAGCAACCTTTTCAGTTGTATATTCCTGCTGAATAGGAGCTAAATGCTCACGAACAAAACCTATCTTTTCAACTCTGTTTATAGGGTAAATTGATGTTGTATCTCTCATTGATACATCACCAAATACAGGGTCGATTTTTTCGATGATATATTTATCACCATCAATTATGACCTCTTTACCGATAAGCTCTGAATCAGGTATGAATGAAATTTTTTCTCGCTCCTGTTTCAGTTCTTCAATTAAAATAAGAGCTGTTTCCTTATCTACGGGTTCTGTTTCCTCGGATGATGCAATGCTTTCCAACTCTGCAATAGCAGAATCCAATGAATGAGGATTTTGTAAATCAAAAGCAAGTTTGTCTGCTGCATCTTCTTTAGTTTCACCGATTTCAAGAGTATCTCTGAAGCCGTAGAAATCATAGTTTTCAAAAAAGTCAACAAGTCTTTCTGAAAGTGTTTTATCAATATAAGGACTTGAAACAATATCAAAACTCTGTGGCGGTGGGTCAAGTTCCGTTGCAAAATCAATAGGAATTGTATTGCCATCTTTATCGGCATAAACAATTATTGACATCGGAGTTCCGTAGTAGTTTTCATCCTTAATATCTTTTACAAACTGATATTCGCTTGTATATTCAATACTTTCACGAACCTTGCCGTCTGTATGAAGATAATCAATTCTGCCTACAGGCTTACTTTCAACGGGGTCTTCCTTGTTTTGAGAAACAATCGTATAGGTTTTTCTCTCACCATTTTCAAGAGAACACACAGCAACATCAAAACCTCTGTCGGTTATCATATTGAGATATGATTCAAGTCTATGGCGAGGAAAACCTGCCATTGGT
>JAZRQI010000133.1:0-5818 GCA_045649705.1 Acutalibacteraceae bacterium | reverse complement strand
ATATCTCACTTTTCTGCCGTATTCTTCAATACCCATTGAGTTTTCTTTTGCACCTGAAAGCACATCAGCTTTAAGGACTGAAAGTTCAATTCCGTGTTCAAGACAAAAATCTCTAACAAATTTTTCATCACGCTCAGATTCATCACCTCTGAGACAATGATTTACGTGTGCAGCATGAATATTAAATCCATATTCTTTTTTCAGGGAGTTCAATATATGCAACAAGCACACCGAATCTGCACCGCCTGAAAAACCAACTATGATTTCATCGGTATTTTCACACATACAAAACTTGTCAAGAGTTTCCTTTACTTTACATATCATTTCTGATTTTCTCCATAGAAGTAAACAATGTGTAGTCTTTATTGAATACCAGATGAACGTCAGCAGTAGGACCGTGTCTGTTTTTTGCGATAATCAGGTCTGTCTGGTCTGCACGGACTTCTTCGCCGTCTTCACCTTCGGGAGTTTCACCGTAATAATCAGGACGGTGAAGCATAAGTACGATATCAGCATCCTGTTCGATTGAACCTGATTCACGCAAGTCAGCAAGCTGAGGTCTGTGGCTCTTACCTCTGCCCTCAGTACCACGGTTAAGCTGAGCACAAACAATAACAGGAATCATAAGGTCTTTAGCTAAAAGTTTAAGCGCTCTTGTAATCTGTGAAATTTCCTGAACACGGTTTTCGGCACGTGTACCTGAAGTAACAAGACCCAGGTAGTCGATAATAACAACTTCAACATCTTTTTCACGTCTGATACGTGATTTCATTTCCTGAACGGTAATACCTGATGTGTCGTCAAAATACAATGGACAATCGGCGAGCATTGCAGTTGCAGTACCGATTCTTGCCCATTCATCGGGAGAAATGTCACCGCTACGCATTTTTGTACTCTCAACACGTGCCTCAGTTGCAAGGATACGCTGTGCCAACTGTGCCTTTGTCATTTCAAGAGAGAACATAAGAACTTTACGCTTACCAATCATTGCAACATTACGTGCAAGGTTAAGTGCAAACGTAGTTTTACCCATAGCAGGACGTGCACCGATAAGAATAAGGTCAGATTTGTTAAGACCGTTAATAAGCCTGTCCAGGTCTTCAAAACCGGTAGGATAACCTTTATATAAATCCTTATCGTCACCTGAAAGTTTCTGCAACTTGTCATAAACTTCATTGATAATGATATCAGAAAGCTTTGACGGACCGTTGGAAGTCTTACCCTGTCTGATATCATAGATGCGCTGTTCTGCTGAGTCGATAAGCAAATCTGCACTGTCAGACTCGTTTGCAGCGCTTGTCATAATGTCTTTTGTTGCAGTAATAAGTGAGCGGATGTAGAACTTTTCTCTTACAATCTTTGCATATGCCTCAGCATTCCTTGAAGTAGGAACACTTTCTGCAAGTTGGAAAAGATACTGCTTTCCGCCTGCATCATCATAAACGCCTTCACTTTTAAGATGCTCAAGGACAATAAGCGGGTCGATTCTGCCACCTAACGTATCAATTGCAACCATCGCTGCAAAAATTGATTTGTGCTGGGGCAGAAAGAAATATTCACTTTTGATATATTCGACAACCGTTGTCATACAATCAGGGTCAATAAGAATTGAACCGAGGACAGCCTGTTCAGCCTCCATGCTGTATGGCATTGATACGCCGTCAAAAGATGTTAAATCCATAACTTTCCCTCAAATCATTCTCCGACAAAAACAAAAATTTCTGCAACGATACCCTGATAAAGTTTAACTTCTGCAGTATATGTACCGTAAGCTTTGATTTCGCCGACTGAAATTTTCTTTTTATCAACGTCAATACCGAATTCTTTTTTGATTTTTTCAGCAATTTCCTTTGTTGTAACAGAGCCGAAAAGTCTTCCGCCCTGACCTGCTGCTACTGAAAAACGGATGGTTTTACCCTTGATTTTTTCAGCATTTGCCTGAGCGTTTTCAGTTTCTGTTTTAATTCTGAATTTCTCAGCATTTTCCTTGTTTTTAAATTCGCTCATTGCCTGAGCGTTTGCCTCAATTGCAAGACCTCTGGGGAAAAGGAAGTTTCTTGCATAACCGTCAGATGTGCTGACGAGTTCGCCTTTTTTACCCAGACTTTTTACATCCTGTTTAAGAATTACTTTCATATTTTAAACCTTCTTTCATAAACTTTTGAATTATACTTCCATAAATATCGGCAGAATCATGGGTGTACGCTTTGTTCTTTCAAACATAAGACGTGATACTTCATCCCTCACTCTTGTTTTGAGTGTAGCCCAATCTTTTACACCATTGTAAAGACAAGATTCTATTGCTCTGATTGCAACTTCCCTTGCCTCACCCATTAAGTCTTCCGCTTCACGAACATATACAAATCCGCGTGATACAATTTCAGGACCTGAAACTATATAGCAATCTGTCAGGTCAATTGTAGCAGCAACAATAACAAGACCGTCTTCTGAAAGACGTTTTCTGTCACGGATAACGATGTTACCTACGTCACCCACACCTGAGCCGTCAACAAATACCTGACCTGCAGTGATTTTTTCGTCAAAACGGAATTCATTTTCTGAAACTACAATCTGAGAACCGTTTTCTGCAATTATAATATTGTCACGGTCAATGCCGATACTGTCTGCAAGCATTCCGTGTTTTGTAAGGTGTTTCAATTCACCATGAACGGGAATGAAATATTTAGGTTTGAGAAGTCCCATGAGAAGTTTCAGTTCTTCCTGACAAGCGTGTCCTGAAACATGAACATCATACATCTTCTCATAAACAACTTCTGCACCAAGACCCATAAGTTCGTTGATTACCTTACTTACAGTCTTTTCGTTACCGGGAATAGGCTGAGCTGAAATAATAACGTAATCGTTAGGGGTAATCATAACTTTTCTGTGTTCAGACATTGACATCCTTGCAAGTGCTGACATAGGTTCACCCTGACTGCCTGTTGTTATAAGCACAAGTTGGTCAGGAGTATAATTCTTTATCATATCAATGCTGATAAGAACACCCTCAGGCACTTTGAGGTAGCCGAGTTCCGAACTGATTGACACTACATTTTCAAGACTTCTGCCTGAAAGCGCAACCTTTCTGCCTAAAGATTTGGCAACATCAATAATCTGCTGTACGCGGTGGATGTTTGAAGCAAAGGTAGCAACAATAATTCTTCTGTCCCCTGCTTTTCTGAAAAGATTTTCAAAACTTTCACCGACTTTTCTTTCGCTTTCGGTGTAACCGGGACGTTCAGCATTAGTTGAGTCGGAAAGCATACAAAGTACACCTTCATCGCCTATCTGTGCAAAACGGTTAAGGTTGATTACCTCACCGTCAATTGGTGTGTTGTCGATCTTGAAGTCACCTGTCTGCACAATTGTACCTGCCTTTGTTTTGATAGCATAAGCAACTGCATCAGGTATTGAGTGGTTAACGTGAATTGCTTCAACAGTAAATTGTCCGAGTTTGATTTTATCACCGGGGTGAATCACGTTAAGTTTTGCCGTACCGAGAAGTCCGTGTTCTTTGAGCTTTCCTGAAATAAGACCGATTGTAAGCTTGGTTGCATACACAGGAATATTCACGGATTTAAGCAGATAAGGAAGGGCACCTATGTGGTCTTCGTGACCGTGAGTAATGAGAATACCCTTGACTTTATCTATGTTTTTCTCAACATAAGAAAAGTCGGGAATAACAAGGTCAACGCCTAACATATCCTGGTCAGGGAAAGACATACCGCAATCAACGAGTATAAGGTCATCTTCATACTCATAAACTGTCATATTTTTACCAACTTCATTAAGACCACCGAGGAAACCGATTTTCACAGGTGTAGGCGGAAGAAGTTTTTCTATTGTTTTCTTACTTGTGCGTTTGTAATAACGCTTAAAATTCCCCTTTTTGTCAGAGGATTTATTTTTAAAATTTTTCTTATTCTGTTTCTGATTGTTTTTTTCATTTACAGCCATCTGTTTTCTGCACATCTCCTTTACTGAAAATTTATGTATAACGAACATTAAATATATATTATATATACTAAAATACTATATCAATTTATTATACTATTGCGGTGCAATATTGTCAAGTTTAATATGGCTGATTTTTCCTGACTTTATACAGGATTCAGGCATTTTTCTGAGTCTCTCTTACTGCGAGAGAGTCGCATCTTTCGTTTTCCGGATGACCGTTATGACCTTTGAGCCAATGGAAGGTAACTTTATGTTTATCAAGGAGAATCAGCATCTCCTCCCACAAATCAACATTCAGAGCAGGTTTCTTGTCTGCTTTACGCCAATTGTTGTTTTTCCATGAGTAAACCCAACCTTTTGTTACACTATCGCAAACATATTTTGAGTCAGTGTATAAATCAACCTCGCAAGGCTCATTCAGTGCTTTAAGACCACTGATAACAGCAGTCATTTCCATACGGTTATTTGTTGTTTCGTGTTCACCGCCGCTTAATTCTTTCTCAACACCTTTATATCTGAGAATTGTTCCCCATCCTCCTGGGCCGGGATTTCCTGAGCAGGAACCGTCTGTAAACATTTCAATTTTTTTCATAAATTACATACCCTTATCTTTGTTATATGCAGCCTCAATTGCATTGAGGACAATTTTATCAAGTTCACTGTTTTCTGTAGAATTATTGCCGTTTTTCAGCGTTTCAACAACTGTATCGGAAACCAAATCAAGAGATTCTTTTTTAGTAAGACCGTACTTGACACCTACTCTTGCAAGAGCATCCATAAAGACATAGACATAAGCCGGAGAACACCCTGCAACTGCAGAATAAACCGAGAATTTTTCTTCATCAATTCTCACCGCAGTGCCAAAAGATTCAAGGATTTTCACGGATAATTCAATGTCATTTTCCGTTACATTTTCAGAAACTGTATAACCTGAAACAGCTTGAGTAGCAATCGCATTTATATTAGGCATTACACGGACAATTTTTGCGTCGTATCCTAGAAATGTTTTAAGTCTTTCAATACTCTGTCCAGCCGCAATGGATATGACAAGTGGATTAACTTTACAAAACAATCCCCCCAGAGGTTCAAGAACTTTTTGTAAAGCAATTGGCTTTACAGCCAAAACCACACAATCACACTCTGAAACAAGGTCATCATTGCTTTTATATGCCGTAATTCCAAGTCTTTCTGCACCAGAATTGAGTTTTTTTGTGTCAGGGTCATATGCACCGATATCCTCTTTCTTGTAATTACCCGAGGAAATCATACCTGTAATTATTGCCTCAGCCATATTGCCGAAACCTATAAAACCGATTTTCATTTAAAAGTCTTCCTTTCAACCGAAAAGTTTTTGATTCATATCAATAATCTCACATATTTCATCTGTCAGTGTTTTCAGAAAAGCTGATGTTTCTTCGTTTTCTGCAAGTAATTTACCTGCTTTTGCAACTCTTCGTTCGAACTTTTTACTGAGTTTCATTTCATCATACAAAAGAGGACATATTCCCCTTGCACGAGGGTCATCAAAAACGTAAATTCTACCGTCAATAAGCACAGGAAACAACGGAAAAATTCTACACGATACAGGTCTCAGTTTTCTGTCACATCTGCCCGAACAAACGAGAATATTTTTACCGTCAGATGTTTTCTTAATTTCAAAATCACTGTTACCCTCAAAAAATTTCTCTTCACAAGGGAAAAGCAACATACCTGTGTCTTTGTCACCTTTACAGCATTCACCCGAACAAAGCTTACCGCAATCTTCTTTGAGTGGTGTAACTTTATCAAGGATTTTATATACTTTTCTTAAAGTTTTTTCAACAGTCACTTTTACACCTGCTTCTAATTGATTATAATTAGT
>JAZRQI010000132.1:0-3102 GCA_045649705.1 Acutalibacteraceae bacterium | reverse complement strand
GACGTGACTTTCCCAATCGTATGTACCCGCTTTTCTTTTTTCATTTATTTCACCGTGACAGTAGTACCAGGTGTCATAATCATCCTGCAGATAGACTATGTTATAGTCTGTGTTTTCAAGATGGTTTTCAACGTGTTCAATGTCACCGATGGGATGCTGAAGTCCTGCGGGTGCTTTCTGCACAACTGTACTAATATCAACGCTTTCCGTCATATTTTTCGAGGGTACTCCCTCTTCTGCAATACCGTAAAGATAACCTGATGCACCGCTTGAAATCTCCCTTTTGGTTTCTGAAAAATCAGCAATCATTACAGGTCTGTAAATCGGGAAAGAAAAGCAGGGTGCTGAACAGACTGCCGTAAAAAAAGCAAGAATCACCGACATAAAACGAGGAAACCATATTCTGATTTTATCCATTATCTTTCACTCTCCTTACGATTTCATCAACACATTCTTCTGCAGTCAGATACGTTGAATCAAGGGTGAAATCTGCATACTTTTTGTAGAGTTCTTCTCTGTCTGAAAAAATTTCGCTAAGAGTTGAACCCTCTTTCATAGCAATTCCTCTTGTGTGGATGTTATTTATTCTCTTTTCAAGCTCACTTACGTCCACTTTCAGGTAAACGGTCAGGGCATCTTTTTTCAGTTTTTCCATTGCCTTTTCACCGAAAACCGCACTGCCACCTGTTGCAACAACCGAGTTTTCAAAGTCGTTTTCACAGATAACATCGTTTTCAATTTCAAGGAACTTTTCTGTCCCTTTTTCTTTGATTATATCTGCAAGACCTTTTGAATATGTTGACTGGATAAGCAAGTCCGTGTCAACGAAAGACATAAGCATCGTTTTTGCCAGAAGAACACCGATTGTGCTTTTTCCTGCACCGGGCATCCCGATTAAAACTATATTTTTCATTTATATCAATCCTAAAATTTCAGGGCACACTTTTCGGTGTGCCCTTTGTGTTTTTATTTCATTTCTTCAATCATTTCAAGGTAATTTGAAACATAGAAAGATGCGATGTGTTTACCGATTGAAAGAACTTCGTCTGCGATTTCTTCACCGATGATATGACCCATAAATGCGAAGTTGTTATCTGTAACTGCATAGCCGAGAGCATCGTTTGCAAGGCTTACAGCATAAGTTTTAATACCGTCAACCTCGTCTGAAAGGTCGTCGTACTGCCATTCTGTGCCGTCCCATGTTACACCGCCTGTAATGTCGTTACCGAGGAAAACTTCGGGATAAAGTTCACCGGGGAACAGGGCAAATGCTACTTCATTACCGAATTCAAGATATCCTATTTCTGAGGGCATATAGAATTTCTTGCAAAGAAGTCCGTCATAGAAAACTTTGTTGTTTACAAGCTTGATTTCACAAGCAAGAACGAGAATGCTGTTTTCAGGCTCAATGAAGATTTCCTTGTGTGTTGCATTGAGAACGGGCTCAAGTGCCTTATATTCGCCCTCAAGAATCAGCTTGCCGAATGCTTTACCGAGAGCATCTGACTCTGCACCGAGAGCAGTATATTCGTCCATACCCTCTTCTGAATATTCAACATCTCTTGAAACCTGACCGAGAGCACCTGCAACCATAATTGTGTTATCACCTGTCTGCTCTCTGATATATTTATCAAGGTAGTAGATATAGTCACCTGTGATGTAGCCGTTACTTGCGCTGAACGATGTTGCATGGCATGAGATATCGGCGATGTATGTACCCTCTGCATCTTCTGCATCAGGCACGAAGTGGAGAACTGCAGTTTTCTGCAAATCTTCTCTTGCGATAAGGTCACGCTTATCGTGCATGTGTGCACTTGTGTCAACCTCTGCGAAGTACATTTTGCCCTCTTTCATATTACCGAGAGCTTCTTTTACTGCTTCAATTGACTGTGCGATAAAGAATTCTTTGAATTCAGCTGCTACTTCAAGACCGGGAAGTTCTGCATTGCTGCCTACAAGGTTTGCCCAGAAAGCACCGAGAAGTTTCTTGAAGAATTCTGTTGCAACACCCTGTGTATCAAGTGCTGAGTGTGAGTGAGTTGCTGTAATGTTGATACTTGCAACCTTGATGTTTTTCTCTGCACAATATTCAATGATTGCTTTACGTACCGTACGGATGTCTGCTGATGTTACGCCGAGAGAGTCCACTGAACCGATAACAACAACGCCTTCACCGCTGTTGTCGTCAATTGCTGCTACGCGGATTCTGTTATCGTCATAAACGTCTTTGGCAATACGGACTGTAAGGTCACGACCGATGTAGTATTTGCCGTCAGCAATATCTTCGGGAACAATTGATTCGCTTCCGTAGCCGAGAGACCATTTGTTATTTTCTCCCGCTTCTGTCTGATAGTTTTCACGACCTGACATAAAGCCTACTTCGTCACTATCATAATCTGACATCTTCTGCCAGTTTTTGGGGTTGGGATAAATTTTGCAGATTGTGCTTACAAGTGCTTCGCAAACTACGTTAAGTGCATTATAAAGCACTTTCATAATGCCATCGCCAACACTTTCTTCCTGAAGTGTAGCTACAGACTGACTGCTTACATCTGCTGCTGACACGCCCACTGTTCCGCCTGTGAAGAGAAGTGCCAACACAAGCACAACAGACATAATTTTTAATGATACTTTTTTCATAATTTTACCTCCTCGGGCATTTGTATAAGTAAATTATATAAAATTGGTAAAGATAAGTCAATATTTACAAAGAAAAAAAGACTCCCTTGTGCACGTAAAAAACAAGCTAAATCAGATAATAAAAATGCACACAAAAAAGAAAAAAACACTAGTTAAACCAAAGATTTTCCCACATCTTAAGACACAAAAATATACACCCCAAAAGCGTCTAACTTTTGGGGTGTATATCATTTTTGTGCATTCTGCACTTATTTCTGTCTGTTAATCCAGAATCTGGGTTCGTCACCGTCGAAGTATTTATATGCTTCTTTCATCATCATTCCAGGACTGTCTGAATATGAGTTGATTGTGTCACCGCCGCGATGGTTTGTGAGTGTGACATTGTCAAGTCCCAGAAGAGGACAGCTTTCGTCAATAGGTTCTTTGTCGAACACGTCGATTGCCGCACCCATAATTGAGCCT